>JARLGN010000651.1 GCA_031292775.1 Acidobacteriota bacterium
AGGAGGTACCCCGCTTCGTACCCCAGCCCGAAGGAGGAGCCGGAAACTTCGCCGATGAAGAGGTCGCATTCCTGGAGCCATGCCATGTCGCGTTCGTATACCGCCTGCGGGCCAAGCAAGCGGTCAGCGGCGCGGGCGTCGTCGTCCACGAGGTGGCGGGTCAGCACCTGGTGGCCCAATTCTTCCAGCCATTGCACAATACTTCTGGCTGTTTGCACAGTGGAGCGGTCGCCGGCAACGGTGAAGCCAAAGTAGATTTTCATGCGGCCATTCTAACACGGCATTGTCGCGCGCGGCTTGCACGGGCCGCGCCTTGACGCACGTTACCTTTTCACCTAGAGTTAACTCTTTATGAACGTGCGTGGGTGCTTGAAGGCCAGGAAGTCGCGCTACCTGCGCAGGTGGATTTTGTGCCGCTCAAACGTCTGATTCCCGCCGTTGCTCTTTTAGCCGGGTTGCTGGCCATGCCCTCGTATGCCCTTACTCCGGTGGCCGGACGCAATGGCATGGTGGCATCCAGCGAGCCGCTGGCCAGCCAGGTGGGCGCGAAAATCCTACGGGCGGGTGGCAATGCCGTGGATGCCGCCGTGGCGGTGGGATTCGCGCTGGCGGTCACCTTTCCTCAAGCCGGAAACCTCGGCGGTGGCGGCTTCATGCTGATTCGCATGGCCAATGGTAATGCCATCGTGGTGGATTACCGCGAGCAAGCACCGGCGGCGGCCACGCGCACAATGTACCAGGACGCGCAGGGCAATTTGATACCGGAAGCAAGCACCACCGGAGCGCGGGCGGCGGCTGTTCCCGGTACGGTGATGGGCTTGGCTTTGGCGGAACAGAAGTATGGCCGACTGGGACTGGCACGCGTCATGGCTCCGGCCATTCGTCTGGCGCGGAACGGTTTTCCCGTCAGCGACGCACTTGCCGGGAAGTTTCGTTCCGAGCGCGCCCTTCTGGAAAAGTTCGACGGCTCGCGCCACATCTACCTGCACAATGGCCATCCCTACCAAACGGGCACCATATTTCGGCAACCGGACCTGGCCCGCACCCTCGCTGCTATTGCCAAGCGTGGTTCGCAGGCCTTTTATTCCGGCTCGGCTGCCAAGGCGCTGGTGGCGACCATGCAAAAGTATAATGGCCTCATCACACGCGAGGATTTGGAGCATTACCAAGCCAGGTTGCGGCCGCCCTTGGTGGGCCATTTCCGTGGCTTTGAGATTTTGAGCCCTCCGCCGTCCAGCGCGGGCGGAACGATGCTGATCGAGATGCTCAACGTGCTGGAACCGCTGGACCTGGGCACGGCGAACTCCTTTGATTCGATCCGCCTGATTGCTGAGACCATGCGGCGTGTCTATGCTGACCGCGCCTCCTACCTGGGCGATGCGGATTTCGCTTCCGTGCCGGTCGCGGGCCTCACGTCACCTCGCCATGCCGCGCAGTTGCGCGAGGAGATTCTTCACGCGCCCGCCGAGGCCCCGGTTCGTCCCGGTGAGCCGCAAATATTTGAGTCCGGGGCCACCACGCACTTTTCCGTGGTCGATGCGGAAGGCAACTCAGTAGCGAATACCTATACGCTAAATGGATGGTTCGGCTGCGGTGTAACTGTGGAGGGCGCGGGGTTCCTGCTCAATAATGAAATGGATGACTTCACTGCGAAGCCGGGCTCACCAAATTTATTTGGGTTGGTGCAGGGTGAGGCCAACGCCATCGCGCCGCACAAGCGCCCCCTTTCTTCCATGACGCCCACGATTGTGACGCGCGATGGAAAAGTGCGCCTGGTGCTCGGCTCGCCCGGCGGCAGCACCATCACCAATACGGTTTTGCAGGTCCTGCTCAATGTCCTTGTTTATAAGATGGATGTTCTTCAAGCCGTTACGTCGCCGCGCTTTCACGATCAATGGATCCCTGACCTCTTGACCTTCGAGCGGGTGGGCTTTTCGTCTGACACCCTGGAAAAATTACAACAGGCCGGCTACCCGGTGGGTTTTCGCGATACTATTGGTGAGTGCGAAGCCATCGAGATTGCTCCTGACTCCGGATGGCGATTTGGCGCCTCTGATCCTCGCGAGAATGGAAAGGCGGTTGGATACTGATGGAATACGGTCTCTCCACGTACCTCTATGTCAAAGAGCGGCTCAGCTCGCACATCCTGGACAAAATCCTGGGGGCGGGATTCCAGAACATTGAGCTGTTCGCAGCCCGCCAGCACCTGGACTATACCGACCGCAACCATATGCGCGACGTGGCACAGTGGTTTCGCGATCATCAAGTGAACCTGCATTCCGTTCATGCGCCACTTTATGGAGATGCGGATTGGGGACGATTAGGCGGGCTTGCCGTTTCTCTCGCTTACCTTGAGCGCCGCCTGCGCATCGATTCCATGGACGAAATCAAGCGCGCCCTCGACTTCGCTGATTATCTTCCCTTCCACTACCTGATCGTCCACATGGGATTGCCGGAAGAGGAATACGATATCAGTAAATTTGACGCGGTCATGACTTCGCTCGAGCATCTGAAGGTGTTTGCCAAAAGCCGCGGCGTGGAGATACTGCTTGAGAATGTTCCTAATGAATTGGGAACGCCGGAACGCCTGGTGGAGTTCCTTCAGTACACCCGCTTGAAAGTGAAGATCTGCTTTGATACCGGCCACGCCCACATGGCCGGCGGGTTGCACCCGGCGTTTGAGACCTTAAAGACGTACATCGCTTCCACTCACGTTCATGACAATCGCGGTGAAAAAGACGATCATCTCATGCCCTTTGACGGTCAGATTAATTGGTCAGAGGCCACGCGCGACTTGCGCTCCGGCGACGGCCAGTTTCCCGTGCTGTTTGAAATTCGCGACTATGGCCCGGAGATGACCAGTCTTTCCCGCCTGGCGGAAGTCATGGACCGCATGGAAAACCTTCCTGAGGAGGAATAACCCTTTGCCCCCAGTTGTCGAAATCCGCAAAGTTTCAGAGTACGCCGGCCAGGAAGTGATTCTGCAAGGCTGGCTCTATAACCTTCGGGAAAGCGGCAAGCTGCTCTTTCCACTTTTTCGCGATGGCACGGGAATTATCCAGGGCGTGGTAGTAAAGAGCGCGGTGCCGCCCGAAGTTTTCGATGCGGTGCGCGGGCTCACGCAGGAGTCTTCGCTGCGGGTGACAGGAAAGGTGCGGGCCGATAAGCGCGCCCCGGGCGGCTTCGAAATGGACGTCCTAAGTGTGGAGGTCCTGCAGTGCATCCCCGCGGAGACGCCTTATCCCATCACCCCCAAGGACCATGGGATTGAATTCCTGATGGACCACCGCCACTTGTGGCTGCGCTCCACACGGCAGCGCGCCATCCTGGGTGTTCGCCACGAGATCATCAAGGCGGTACGCGATTTCTTTGATGACCGCGGCTTCACCCTGGTGGACACTCCCATCTTCACCCCCGCCGCATGTGAGGGCACCACCACGCTTTTCGAAGTTAATTACTTTGATGAAAAAGCCTACCTCACGCAATCAGGGCAGCTCTACAACGAAGCCAACGCCATGGCCGTGGGCAAGACCTACTGCTTCGGACCCACGTTTCGCGCGGAGAAATCCAAGACGCGGCGCCACTTGACGGAATTCTGGATGGTCGAGCCGGAAGTGGCTTTCGCCCATTTGGATGACGCGATGGCGCTCGGCGAACAGATGATTGCCTTCATCCTTGAACGCGTACTGGAGAAGCGCCGGCCGGAACTTCAGACCCTGGAACGGAAAATCGAAAACCTGGAAAGAATCAAGCTTCCCTTCCCGCGGATGAGCTACGACGAGGCCGTGAAGATTCTCCAGGGCAAGGGAAGTGAGATTCAGTGGGGCGGGGACTTTGGCGGCACGGACGAAACGCTGCTGTCAGAAGGCGCCGAGCGGCCCCTGCTGGTGCATCGGTACCCCAGCGCGATCAAGGCATTTTATATGGCTCCCGATCCCCTGCGGCCGGAAGTGGCGTTGTGCGTGGACATGCTCGCGCCCGAGGGTTACGGTGAAATCATTGGCGGCGGGGAGCGCCTGGCCGATCTGGCACTGCTCGAACAACGCATTGAGGAGCACAAGTTGCCGCGGAAGGCATTCGAGTGGTATCTCGATTTGCGGCGCTACGGCACGGTGCCGCATTCGGGCTTCGGCATGGGCATTGAGCGCGCGGTGGCATGGATCTGCGGACTTGAACACGTGCGCGAGACAATTCCCTTCCCGCGGATGCTGTATCGGCTGACACCTTAAGAGTCCATAAAAGAAACACTGGGAAATCATATTGATACGGTTGACTGAGGTACGGAGACAACTGTTTTTGTGAGAGGCGGCATCATGTTAAAAATCAAAATTCTTGGTGTACCGTTGGACCTGGGCCAAGAGCGCAGAGGCGTGGATATGGGGCCGTTGGCCGTGCGCGCCGCGGGATTGAATCACACTTTGGAGAGCCTGGGGCACCAGGTCGAAGACGGCGGCAATATTCCCGTCCGGTTGCCGGAACAACAGCATTTCGGCGACCAGCATGCGAAGTACTTGAAGGAGATTGCCGCGACCTCGCAGGAAGTGGCGCAGCGGATTTACGAGGCGCTTGAGGCCGGCTACTTTCCGTTGGTGCTGGGCGGCGACCACTCGGTGGCGATTGGCACGCAGGCAGGAGTTTCGAAATTCTATCGCGACCGCGGTCAGGAGGTGGGCTGTCTTTGGATTGACGCCCACGCCGACATGAACACGCCGGAGACCAGTCCCAGCGGCAACGTGCATGGCATGCCGTTCGCAGCCAGCTTGGGCCATGGGCCGGATTCTCTGACCCGTATTTTCGACTTCGCACCCAAACTGCGGCCGGAAAACTGCGCAATCATTGGGATTCGAGATCTGGATGCGCAGGAGCGCCAGGTGGTCCGCGGCTCGGGCGTCACTCCTTTTACCATGAGGGAAATCGACGAACTGGGTATGCGCATCGTCATGGAACGAGCCCTCAAAATAGCTTCCAAAGGCACAGCAGGGTTCGTGGTGTCCTTTGACATGGATGTCGTCGATCCCGGCGAAGCCCCTGGCGTGGGCACGCCCGTCCGCGGCGGAATTACTTTCCGCGAGGCCCACTTAGCCCTGGAAATGGTCGCGGACACCGGCAAAATGCTGGCCTTCGAACTCGTCGAAATTAACCCCATTATTGACGTCATGAACAAGACGGCGGTTTTGGGCGTGGGATTCACCGCCTCAGCCCTGGGAAAGAGAATTCTGTGACCAAGAAACTCTGTGTTGGAATTCTGTTTGGTGGGCGTTCGGGCGAACATGACGTCTCGCTTCAATCTGCTGCCTCGGTAATCAATGCACTCGATGCCGCAAAGTATGAAATTCTGCCCATTGGGATCACGCGCGAGGGAAAGTGGCGGATCGGCTCCGGAGCCGCACAACTCCTGCCGCAGGTGTTGGAAGGCGGCGATCCCGTAACGCCGACTGTGGATCCTGCCGGACCCAAGCTCCTGCCGCTGGCGCGTTCGGCGCCGGCCCGGAATTCGCGGCCGGATATTGATGTTGTGTTCCCCGTGCTCCACGGTACTTTCGGCGAAGATGGAACAGTCCAAGGGCTGCTGGAATTGGCGGACGTTCCCTACGTCGGCGCCGGTGTACTTGCCTCCGCAACGGGCATGGACAAGGACGTAATGAAGCGGCTGTTTCGCGACGCCGGACTCCCGGTTGTTCCCTGGGTGCTTGCTCTCCGTTCCACGTGGGAAAGCAATCCTGCCGCCGTCCAGAAGCAGGTCGAGAAGGAACTGAGTTATCCCCTGTTTGTGAAACCCGTGAACATGGGATCTTCCGTGGGAATCAGCAAGGTGCATCACCGGCGCGAACTGGTGGCCGCATTGAATTTGGCCGCGCAATACGACCGGAAACTCTTGATCGAACAGGGAATCGACGCTCGCGAAATTGAATGCGCCGTGCTGGGAAACGACCAACCCCAGGCCTCCGTGCCGGGAGAGGTTGTGCCTGTTAACGAGTTCTATGATTATGAGGCAAAGTATATCAAGGAAGGATCGGAGCTCGTTATTCCCGCCAAACTCACGGCCCGCCAGACGAAACAGGTTCGGGAAGTTGCCATCCGCGCTTTCCGGGCCGTGGATTGCGCCGGCATGGGGCGGGTGGATTTTCTCCTCGATCGCAAGACCGGAAAAGTCTTCTTGAACGAGATCAACACCATCCCCGGCTTTACGTCCATCAGCATGTATCCCAAACTCTGGGAAGCGAGCGGCGTCTCTTATCCCGAACTCCTTGACCGCTTGATTGAACTGGCACTGGAACGCCACAAGGAAAAGGCGCGGACTCGGTTTACTTTTTCGCCCACGACAACCCCATAGCCATATCGTCCTTCTGCGCTTCCTGTCTCTTGACGGAAATGCCTGAACTGTGTTATTTAACTATCTGGTTAGTTAAATGAGAAAACGGATCGATAAAGAGGATATTTCTGTACATGCGAGGCACCGGGACAGCGCTGAGTCGCGGGCTACTATCCTGAAGGCTGCCGAGCGCGTCTATGCAGAGCACGGTCTGGCCGGCGCGCGGACCGAAGCCATCGCGGCCGCCGCGGGCGTGAACAAAGCCCTGCTCTATTACTACTTCAAGAGCAAGGATGACCTTTACCAGGCTGTCGTGGGCTCGCAAGTGCACGAATTCCAACAGCGAGCGCGTGAAATACTCTCGGCAAAGGGGCCGGCGGGGCCCATCCTCTTGCAGTACGTGGGCTATCACTTCGATTTCATCGGGACGCACCCGCATTACCCCCGCATATTCCAACGCATGATGATGGAAAGTGACCGCAGGCTGGAGCGGTTGATTCGCGAGCATTCGATGCCCCTGAAGGAGTTATTGGTGGCGGTACTGGGACGAGGAATAAGATCGGGGGAATTTCGCCACGTGAACAAGGGGCACACGATTGTATCGATCAGCGGCTTGACGACGCATTACTTCAATATCGCCCCTGCATTCAGGATGATCACCGGCCAGGACCCTTACAGCAAGGCCAACTTAGCCAGGAGGAAAGCGGAAGTTCTAAACTTCATCCGCTACGCTCTCTTTATGAATCCGGAGGCGGCAGCACAATGAGGCGCAAGATTGTCTTAACGATTCTGATCGTGCTTATTCTCTGCGGCGGAGTGGTGTATTACAAAGCTGTCACGCGGCCGCAACCCATTATTCTAACGGGCATTGTCACCACCAACGACGTGGTGGCAAGTTCACAAATTCAAGGGCAGCTTGCGCAGGTCCTGGTAAAGGAAGGCGACACGGTATCTGCCGGGCAGCTCATCGCCGTCATCGAACCCCAGGAATTGCGCGCTGACCAGTCATACTACCTCCACGCCGAGCGGGGAACGGCCGCACAGGTTGAGGAAGCCGAGGCGGCACTGAAGTTCCAGGAAGCACAGACGCGCGACCAGATCAGGCAGGCAGAGGCTTCAATGGCGGCAGCACAAGCGCAGGAGAACGAAGCCAAAGCCGATCTGGAACTCGACCGCGTGAATTATCAGCGCACCAAGGGTCTCTATGACCAGAAAATCGTATCGGACCAGGCTCTCGACCAGGCCCGCGCCACATTCGACGCACAGCAAGCGCATGTCGAGTCTTTAAGGAAGCAGGTGGATGCACAGCAGGCCGCGGTCGCCCTTGCCCGTTCGAACGTGGAGCAAATCACGGTACGGAGGAGCCAACTGCAAGCCATGGAGCGCCAACAGGCCGCCGCCGGCGCCCAAACGTCGAAGGCGCAGGTTCGACTGGACTATACGGAGATTCACGCGCCAATCTCCGGCACCATCTCTGTGCTGGCCGCCCGCCAGGGTGAAGTGGTGAACATAGGTCAGCCGATTGCCTCGATTATTAATCCTGATGATCTTTGGGTGCGCGCGGATGTCCCGGAAACTTACCTTGACCGTATACGTCTGGGCGATCACATGCCAGTGCGCTTTCCCGACGGATTGGAACGCGGGGGGGCCGTTTTCTATCGCGGGGTTGACGCTGACTATGCCACGCAACGGGATGTGAGCCAGAGCAAGCGAGACATCAAAACCTTTGAGCTCCGCCTGCGATTCGACAACAGCGACCGCCGGCTATGGCCCGGATTGACCGCCTATGTAACCTTGCCCCCGCAAGACGTTCTCTAGACCCCTTTGGGGCGGCTGGAATTGTAACGATGAAACCAATATTGACGCCGCAAGAACCGACCCCGGCTCTGGAAGTCGAACACCTGCGCAAGTGTTTCGGGAATTTCTGCGCCGTCGATGACGTGAGCTTTTCGGTGGGGCACGG
>JARLGN010000652.1 GCA_031292775.1 Acidobacteriota bacterium
AAACAGCCGCGCCCCCCGCTACACCGCTGCCTTGGTCATTTTTCAAAACCGCAGGGCTGCGCTCACCCTGCGCCAGCCTGCCTCACTCAAGAATTGTCCCAACCTTCGCCAGGACCTCGTTCATGATCGCATCGGGCACGTTTTCCAGCTTTCTGCCGTGGCGCGCGCTGAGATCGAGCGCGCGGGGCTGGTCGCAGCGTACGACGCCGGTGGTTTTAGTACCGGTACCGGCAAGAGAGACTGCGAATCCGGCTGTCCGCGCGAAATTCCCGCCGCTGGTGATGGGGAGAACCACGGGCACCTTGGTGAGCTGGTTAAAGGCATCGGGTGAGATGACCAAGACGGGGCGCCGGCCCTTTTGCTCGTGTCCTTCCGCGGGATCAAGGCCCACCACCCAGATTTCTCCACGCCTCATCAGATCAGCTCCCGACCCACAGGATTGCTATCGAGCCATTCCCGCTCCTCTTTCGTGCGGCGGGCCTTGGGATCGCACAGGGCGAGCAGTTCGTCCAGAGTGTAGCGGGGCCGTTTGGACGGCTCCACCACCAGACGGCCGCGTTCGATGGCAATGCCGACTTTTGCTCCCGGCCGCAAGCCCAGGACGTCGAGCACGGCGCGCGGTACCGCCAGCATGACCGAGCCGCCGACCTTGCGCAAATTGGTTGTGTGCATAGCGCTTCCTTTCGATTATATTTAAATATAACATCTTGTTCGAGGATTCACAAGACGAGTAGCGCGGACCGCCGCCTTTGCGGTCCGCGTCTTTTCTCGCCATGATGTTGTAACAAAGCGCGGACCACCGAATTTGTGGTTCGCGTAACTTCACTACCGCGCGCGCCAATCGTGCTCATCTGGCTCGATAGATGACCTGAGTCGCGGAGGGGCCGCTCGACGGTGCCGGAAAAGAACGTCCCTTCGGGAGCGCAGACTCCCCAAGGCTGGAGTCTGCGCCAGCCGGCCAGCCTGCCCTCCCGGGGGCCCTTCCCGGTGCCGGCAGGATGCCAGCGCTACGCAGAATCCGTCACTCAATTTTGCGTGCCTCAGCAGACTATCATCTAGAGCTGAAGTAGCGCGGACCTGCCTTTTAGGTCCGCGGCATTTCCCCTGCCCAAGGAGACGAGCCGCGGACCTAAAAAGCAGGTCCGCGCTACGCCACCCTTGATCAGCGAAACCCTTATGCGTTGGAAGCAAATGATTTAATTCCCTCTTTCCCCAAACTCCGGTAAAATGGATGTCTGTGTTACGTCGCCTAGCTCGGCAGTTCGGGAAATCCCGGCGCACTCTCGCTCCCTATCTCCTGGTGCTTTTGCAGATGCACCTGCTGGGGATCGCTATACTCCACCGGCATGGTGAAACGACGACGCGGTCTCATGGCCTTTGGGTATCCAGTTGCGGTGTTCAGTCGTCGGCCACAGAAGATAGCAATCTTCTCTGCACAGCGTGCCAGATTGTCCACAACGGCGCGGTTCAGCCTGCCATCGCTGCGCAGATTCTTCCTTCGTCAAATTCGGTTCCTTTAGTCCGGCTGGCGCCGCCCAGCAATTACCGCTCGGAGCTACCGGCCATGAGTCACGGCCGGGCGCCTCCCCTTGTCTAACGATCCCTTCCAGGTTTATTAGGCTCATCCCGCAATTTTTTAGCTCGTGCGGGGTGATGGTCCTTACATTCCAACACCTTCAGCGTAGGTGAATAGCAATGATGAACCACAAAAGCATGCGTTTTGCGGCAAAGCTCAATGGGATTTTGATTGCGGGATTAGTCTTTCTGGGTTGGGCGGCCTTAAGCATGGACGTGAGCGCGCAACAGTCTTCCAAGCCGTCGCGCGTGGATCTCGACCAGGCCATCCAACTCGCCCTGGCCCATAACCACGCGCTGAAGGCCGCCCAGTCGCAGATTCCCCAAAATCAGGCGCAGGAAATCACCGCGGCGATCCGGCCCAATCCTGTCTTTACTTATGACGACTTGTACGTTCCTATCTTTAGTCCGGGTCAACTGAACTCCACGACTCTGGACAACATCACGGAATTTGACCTTGGCTTCAGTTATACCTTTGAGCGCGGGCACAAACGCCAGGCCCGCATCCAGGCCGCGCGCGACCAAACCTCTGTAACCCGCTCGCAAGTAACCGACACCGAGCGCGGATTGACCTACAATGTGGCGCAACAATTCATCGGCATCCTGTTGGCCAAGGCGAATCTCGATCTTGCCAATCAAGACCTGTCGAGCTTTCAAAAGACCGTCGATCTCAGTGAAAGTAAGTTCAAGTCCGGCGCCATCAGCGAAGCCGACCTGCTGAAGATCAAGCTGCAGTTGCTGCAATTCCAGATGGACGTTTCCTCCGCCAGATTAACCCTGATGCAGGCGCTGCCCAACCTGCGGCAACTACTGGGTTACGACGCCGTGCCCGCCGATTACGACGTGACTGGCGAGCTTGCCTACACTCCCCTGGGCCTCAATCAGGAAGACCTGCAACTGCGGGCGATGAAGCAACGTCCCGACCTGATGGCGGCGCAGCAAGGCATCTCGGTTGCCGAAAGCCAATACAAATTGGCGAAGGCTAATGGCAAGCGGGATCTCACCACCACGCTCGATTACACCCACGTTTCCGCACTCAATAGTTTGGGCTTCACCATGAATATTGAAATCCCCATTTTCGACCGCAACCAGGGGGAAATTGCGCGCACTCATTTCGCTCAGACCCAGGCACAGGAAACCGCCACGGAAACCTCCGAGACGGTGATGACCGACGTGGCCAACGCCTACGAGGCCGTGAAAACCAACGCCGCCATGGTTGAGCTTTACACCTCGGGATACCTGAAGCAGGCGCAGGACTCGCGGGACATCAGCGAATATGCCTACAAGCGCGGAGCGGCTACCCTGCTGGATTTCCTGGATGCCGAACGCAGTTATCGCTCGACGCAACTCGCTTATCGCCAGGCGCTGGCGAACTATATGCTTTCGCTCGAACTGGTACGCGAAGCGGTGGGCACAAGGAATTTGCCATGAGAGAGACAATGACGACTGAAAAGTGTACGGAAACGAGCCGGATTCCCGACGTATCCTGTACGAGTTGGGCTTGCCAACGGCAATTTTTCACAAGCTCCCAGGGTCTTGACCCCCTCACCCGTCCCGCCCTGGCTGATGAAAACACCAGTTGCGGTCCACCCTCTCCCCCAAGGGGGCGAGGGGAGGGAATTCAAATCGCCCGCCGCGTGGCAGCGGCCATATTAGTCCTCATGGCCGCATTTGCCGCTTCGTGCTCGCGGCTGACTTCCGACGCAACCCCCGCCCCGGCTTCTTCCAGTTCGGGTAGCGATCCTTCCGGCGCGCGCCTCTTTACCGTGCCGCAGGATCAGATGTCACATGTGCAGGAGGTGACGGTCGGCCCCGCGCCGTTGCGCCACGTGCTGAGGCTGACAGGAAATGTGGCCTATAACGGCTTTGAAACCACTCCCGTGATTTCCCAGGTCAGCGGTCCGATTTCGAGAATACTGATCCTGCCGGGCCAGAATGTGAGGGTGGGACAGCCCATGCTGTACGTGGCAAGCCCCGACTTCGCCCAAGCCCGTACCAATTATCTCAAGGCTAAAGACGCTTACGCCCTGGCGCAGAGGAGCTATGCGCGCGCGCAGGATTTGTACCAGCACCGCGCCATTGCCCAAGCCGATCTGGAGCAGGCGGAGTCCGGGCAGAACCAGGCGCAAGCTGACCTGCAATC
Source organism: Acidobacteriota bacterium (assembly GCA_031292775.1). Classification (GTDB taxonomy): domain Bacteria; phylum Acidobacteriota; class Terriglobia; order UBA7540; family UBA7540; genus Bog-366. Next base: position 3,719 of record JARLGN010000652.1, read on the forward strand.
CGCGGAGCAGGCCCTGAAGGTCCTGGGAATTGAGCATCCCGATCGCCTATCGAAGGACGCGGTTTTGCCGGAAGTTCCGGTGCTTGCCCCCATCGCCGGCCAGGCCGTCGAAAGGCTGGTTGCGCCGGGGCAAGTCATTCAGGCGGGCGCCACGCAGGTGTTTACCATTTCCAACATGGGCAGCGTTTGGGTTCTCGTCAACGTCTACGAGGCCGACATGGGTTCCGTCCACATCAATGACCAGGTGACGATTAAGACGGACGCCTACCCGGACGAATTTCACGGTCGAATTTCCTATATTGGCGCCGCCCTCGATCCCAACTCGCGCACGCTGCAAGCGCGGATTATCACGCAAAATCCCGGCGAAAAGCTGAAGAAGGACATGTACGTAACAGCCACCCTACAGGCCGGCACCATTCCCAACGCCATGGTCGTGCCGGATTCAGCCGTGTTGCGGGATGCACAGAACGCGCCCTATGTGTACGTCGAGGTAAGCCCCAACCAGTTTGGGGAGCGCCCGGTGACGATTGGCGAGTCCGCCGACGGTCAGACCCGGATACTGGGAGGCCTGAAAACCGGCGAGCGTGTGATTGCGGACGGCAGCTTGTTCTTGCAGTTTCAGAATTCTTTTCAACACTAAGGAGAACGAGGCTGGGATAAGCCCGAATCCCGAGTCCCGAATCCCGAACGATGATTCATCGCATAGTTCAGTACGCTTTGCGCCAGAGATTCCTGGTCCTGATGTTGACCGCCATAATGGCGGTGGTGGGAGTCATCGCGCTCCATCGTATGCCGGTGGATGCCTATCCCGACCTTTCCCCGCCCATGGTGGAGATCATCACGCAATGGCCCGGCCATGCGGCGGAAGAAGTAGAGCGGTTGGTCAGCCTGCCCATTGAAGTGGAAATGAACGGCACGCCCAATCTGCAAGCAATACGATCCATATCGCTCTACGAACTTTCCGACATCCGGCTCACGTTCGATGAGGACACGGATAATTATTTTGCCCGGCAGGTGGTGTTTGAACGTCTTAGCGGAGTGACCCTTCCCTCCGGGATCCAGCCGTCGCTTGCGCCGCTGTTCAGTCCCAGCGGGCTGGTCTACCGCTATGTCATCGAAAGCCCTGACCACTCGCCGCAGGATTTAAAAACCATTGAGGACTGGGTCATCGAGCGCGCCTATAAATCCGTACCGGGCGTGGCGGATGATTCGGGCTTTGGCGGCACCGTGATGCAATATCAGGTACTGCTCGATCCTTCCCGGCTTTACGGATTTCACCTCACGGTTCCCCAAGTCATTCAATCCCTGTCTGCCAACAACGCCAACACGGGCGGCGGCTTCTATTCCCAGGGCGGGCAATTCTATTACGTGCGGGGATTGGGCCTGGCCCGCGATACCAAGGATATTGGCAACATCGTGGTGGCCAGCAATAACGGCGCCCCGGTGCGAATCCAGGATGTCGGCGACGTGGTCATTGGACATGCGCCGCGTTTGGGCGAGTTTGGGTTCAATAAAAACGACGACGCAGTCGAGGGCGTCATCCTGATGCGCCGCGGTGAGCAGACCCAGACCGTCCTCAAGGCGGTGGAGGCGAAGACCAAGGAGCTCAACGAACAGATCTTGCCCAAGGACGTGAAGATCAATGGTTATTACGACCGCAGCGACCTTGTCGACCTAACCGTGGATACGGTCAGGGACAATCTGGTTCGCGGCATGATCCTGGTGTTGATTGTGCTGATTTTCTTTCTGGTCAGTGTACGGGCCGCGGTCATCACCGCCCTGACCATCCCGCTGGCGCTGCTTTTCGCCTTCATCGTCCTTCATACTCACGATATTTCCGCCAACCTGCTCTCCATTGGAGCCATTGACTTCGGCATCATCATCGACGGCACCGTGGTGATGATTGAAAACATCTACCGGGAACTGGGCCTCCATCACGGCCAACAATATAGTCTCCCGGAAGTGATTGCCGCGGCAGCCAAGGACGTCGACCGGCCCATCTTCTACTCCGTGGCCGTTATTGTCGCCGGCTATCTTCCCATTTACGCGCTGCAAGGGCCCTCCGGCAAGCTCTTCCATCCCATGGCTGACACCATGTCCTTCGCCCTTCTGGGCGCCCTGATCCTCACTTTAACCCTGGTCCCGGTGCTTGCGTCGTACTGGTTCAAGAAGGGAGTACACGAAAAAGAAAACAAATTCTTCGAGCGCGTCAAGGGAATCTACGGGGGCGAACTCCGGTGGTGCCTGAATCATCCGAAGCTGACGATGCTGGTGGCAACTGCAATCCTGGCCTCCACGGTGCTCCTGGTTCCCTTCATCGGCGGCGAGTTCATGCCTCATCTTGATGAAGGCGCATTGTGGGTGCGCGCCACCATGCCCTACACAATTTCGTTCGAAGAGTCCGCCAAGATTGCGCCGCAGATTCGCAAGATCCTGATGTCTTATCCCCAGGTGACGGACGTTGGCTCCGAGTTGGGGCGGCCTGATGATGGCACCGACCCCACGGGCTTCTATAACGTTGAGTTCTACGTGGGCCTCAAACCCTACGGTGACAAAACGTGGAAGAACGGGCCGGTTCACACCAAGCAGGAATTGACGGAATCGATTCGGCACAAATTGGAGACTTACCCCGGCATCATCTTCAACTATACCCAGCCCGCCGAAGACGCTGTGGACGAAGCCTTGACGGGCCTCAAAAGCGCGCTGGCGGTGAAAGTCTATGGCGCGGATTTGAACGTCCTTCAGGACAATGCGCTGAAAATCAAGGATGCCCTGCAAAAGGTGCCGGGCTTTACGGAACTCACCGTGGTGCGCGAGTTGGGCCAGCCCAGCCTGCTGGTGGATGTGGATCGCGAGAAGATCGCCCGCTACGGAATCAACGTTGCCGACGTGGAAGCGGTGGTGCAAGCGGCGGTGGGCGGCCAGGCTGCCACGCAGGTCATCCAGGGGGAGAAGCTTTTCGACCTCGTCGTGCGCATGCAGCCGCAGTTCCGTTCGAACGCCCCACAAATCGGTGAACTGCTGGTGGGCACTCCCACCGGGCAGCAGATCCCCCTCAAGCAACTGGCGGACATCCGCCAGGGCAACGGAGCATCGCTTATTTACCGCGAGAATAACTCGCGCTACATCGGGGTGCAGTACAGCATCGAGGGCCGGGACCTGGAACGCGCCGTCAACGATGGCCAAAAGGCCGTGAACAAGGCCGTCTCCCTGCCCCCTGGATATCGCATGGAGTGGGGAGGAGAGTACAGCGAGTTCCTTGCCGCCAAGGACCAACTCACTTTGATTGGCCCCATCACCGTGCTGCTGATCTTCCTGATCCTGTTCGCGTTGTACGGAAACTTGAAGTTTCCCGTTACCATTGCCCTGGGCGTGGTCATGACCGAGCCCGTGGGCGCGCTGCTGGCGCTTAAGCTGACCCACACACCATTCAGCGTCTCTTCCGTGCTGGGGCTGCTGGCGCTGATGGGCGTTTCGGTGGAGACCGCCGTGATCCTGGTTTCCTACATCAACAAGCTTCGGCTGGAAGGCAAAAGCGTTCGCGACGCCACGTATGAAGCCTCGCTGCTGCGCCTGCGCCCCATCATGATGACCGCGTTGGTCGCATGCCTGGGCCTGCTTCCCGCCGCACTGTCGCACGGTATCGGCTCCGACACGCAACGGCCCTTCGCCATCGTCATCGTGGCCGGCCTGGTCTCCCGGCTCCTGCTGGGATTCTTCGTGAACCCGGTGCTGTATGAAATGGTGGCCCGCGAGGGCGACGTGCTGCAGGTCTAACAACTCGTAGGGGCACCCCTCGTGGGTGCCCAGCACGGGGGCCGAATCGTCCCCCTGACGTAACACGAGTAGGGGGGGTTCGCGAACCGTCCCTACTTCGTCTCAATTTTGCCTTTCGATCCTCTTTTATCCCCCAACCGTAAGTGCTAACCTCCTGCCGCAAAGAAATCTGAACAGCCGAGCCAGCCCCTTCGTCATATCACTGAGGGCTGTGTGGCAGCGATCGAGCAGGTGATCTTGGGTCAAGCGCTCCTATCTGCGGACGAGAGAGACCGGGAATTTGAAGCTGCCGTTCGCGAGCACGCTCGTTATGTTTATCGCGTTGCCCAGTCGGTGCTTAGGAACCACCACGATGCCGAGGACGCCGTGCAGGAAACCTTTATGCGCTTCCTGGGGCAGCAGACAAGCCGGTCCGGCATTCACAACCTGCGTGCCTGGCTGGGGAGAACGGCATGGCGCGTGGCCCTGGATCGCCGCCGCCAGGTTGCAGCAGTTTCGCTGGAGGAAGCAGCCAACGTTATCGAAAATTTCCGCGCGGCGGGGGCAAGTGCGGATGAAATTGCGTCCCACTCCGAGATGCTGGCACTCGTCGAACGGCTGATCGCCAGCCTGCCCAAGGAACTGCGCGAGCCCCTGACGCTTTCCACGGTGGAGGAGTTAACTTCCGCGGAAATTGGTGAAGTGTTGGGAATCCCCGAGGGCTCCGTGCGGGAGCGCGTTTCGAGAGCGCGCGCGATGTTGTGCGAAAAACTCGCGGGGTTGTTGGAGAAACATCATGGACGATAAGGAAAAACGCTTCGTCAATGAATTGCTCGATGCTTCCTTGCGGCGCTATGCGAGCGCTGAACCGCGCCCCGGACTGGAAGGCCGGGTCCTGGCCAGCGTTCATGCGCAACGACAGGCTGCAAGGCGGCGCACCCTGTGGGTGTGGGGCATGGGATTGGCCGCTGTGGCCACGATGGTAGCGCTGGTGCTGATTTACTGGCCCCGTCCGCAACCCGCCCCCCTGCCAGTGACCGCAAAAGCTCCGGCAAACGTTTCCGCGCCTGTGGTCGCCAAGGCCGCTCCAACGGTACAACCGTCTGTATCCCATCGGCCACCGCGCCAGGCTACGCCAAGCCGGGTTGACTGGCGCCCGCAGCAGTTTCCCACTCCCCGCCCCCTGAGCGAGCAGGAGAAGCTTCTGGTGGCCTACGCCCAGTCGCTAAAGGGCATGCCAGCAGTTTTGGCGCAGCAGCCGGATAACGACATCGAACACGATTTGGAA
>JARLGN010000017.1 GCA_031292775.1 Acidobacteriota bacterium
GACATCAGTATGAGGGATACAGCAATAAGCGAAGTTCGAATACGGTTTGTCATGCTGGGATGGCTCCTTAACCCTGGGCTTGCGCTGCCCTGATTCGCAAAATTATAACATGCCCTTTTCTTTGATGCACAAATGAGAGAGGAAGCTTCTGGTGCGGGAAATCTTTTTAAGTGATTCTGTGATGGTTCAAACAACTGAAACAAATAAGTTTAGCTCTGATACAAGTGGCAGCCTGTGCCCCATACCCTACGCACCGGTATTTTTCCCGGAATTCTGGTTCGTGGACACCCGCTGATTGTTTACGCGTAAAGGCGTCTTCACCTTGCCACGACCGGCAAGTTCTGACTTGAGCAAACCGAATTTGCGGCTGACGTTCTTGCCGAGCTTTTGGTTGACGAATCTTCCCTTTCCCATAAAGAAGCCGTTCAAAGAGGCCTGGCGCAGTGTAGCGGCAGGTTCATCCCGTCACATGGCGTCGTAAAGCCGCCCCTACCGTGCCCACGATTATCGAAATCCCCGCTAGTTTTCCACCTTCAAGGCGGCGAAGTTATCGGCGTGGCTCTCTTGCGTAATAACGGTACCCGACATGCGGTCGTGCCAGGTCAGGCCATCGCTATCCACGCACGCCCAGATGAATCCCAACATCAGAGCGGAAAGTGAAACCAGAACTCCAAAGGCTCGCCAGGCAGATTCGCGCACCGTGGGAGGGCCTCCTTGTAAGTTGCGGACATCGCATCCCATCCACAGCAAACCGGGCGTGGCGGACGCAATTGAGGTGAATATCGCAAAATAAGCAAATATCAGGAGGACAGCCACGAATCCCAGAACCGCGATGTTGAGGGGCGCCGGCGACATGCGCCCGCACACGCGCCAGAAGATAATTCCAAACACAGCCGCCCCCGTGAGCAGCACAAAAGCGTCCGTCAAACCAGCCAGGAAGCGCCGTCCAAGTGGCGCGAGGTAGACGCCCTGAGGGCTATCCTCTTCCTGAGGCGCGATATCGGTGGGTGAGCCGACCACGATTTCCATGGGAGGACTTTTCGCGAAGGGTTCGCCCAATGACATCTCCTCTGCGCCGCTGGAAGGAGCATCGAGTTCCATCACTTCATCGTCCGGCGCTCCCGGCGAGAGTATTTCATTTGGCGCGGGGTCCTCGATTTGGGCCACCGCAGGATTACCGATGTCCATGTCGAAACCCGAATCCCTATTCTCCTGAACTCCTAGAGCGTCCTCAACGGGATCCAAATCAACAGGTTTATCAATATCCTCAAAATCCAGCTCGAAATTCTCCTTGGGATCGGCGTCTGGCTGAAGGCGGGCGCGCTTCTTGCGGTAATTCACGACCCGTGCCGACAGTTCGTCTCTCCAATTCCTCGTGGATTTTTCCACCAGTGGGAGGTCGGATGCGGATATATCCTGATTGGAGGCAGATTGCCGCACGGGCGATGCCTCAGGAGGTGACGTTTGCCGGCTCGAAAACGCTGACCAGGTTCCGGGTGGATTCTCTTTGGATTCAGGCAGGGGTTCCGCCGGAGGAGCTGGGACTGAGCGCCCTCCTTCAGGAAACAACGAGGTGACTGAGGAAGATGATCCCTTCGCTGCGGCCTTCACGAATGGATAGCCACACTTCTTGCATTGCTCGAGTCCAGCGTAACTAACGAACCCACACTTAGGGCACTTCACCGCGGATAATCAGTCCTCCAGGCAGCGTTTCCTTGATTCGAAGGCATCTTAACAAATTCGTTCGGAAGAACAAAGGCCTTTCGAGTAGAATGTCCGTTCTGTGTGCCCATGGAATTTCTTAGATCCTTTTCCCGACTAAGCGGGTGGCGGCTTCCCGCCACTCTTGCGCTCTTTCTTTCCCTTGCCTTATCTTTGCACGCGCAGCAGATCCCGGTCTCCGCCGCAGCGAAGAAGCCGGGAAGCGAAGTTTCCATTCACGCCGATTCACAGCAGAAAGACAAGAACACCTACCATCTGCGCGGGCACGTCAATATCGTCTATGAGGACATGCACGTGACGGCGGACGAGGCTTCATTCGATGACACTTCGGGCGATGTCATGGCGCGCGGACACGTGGTCTTTGACGACCCCAAAAGCCATCTGTTGGCGGAAGAGGTCCATTACAATATCCGGACCCAGAAAGGCTGGTTTAGCAACGGCGCGGGGTATCTTCATTCCAAGGGGACTCCCCGCCCGCGTGTACTGAAAACCCAGAACCCTTTTTACATTTGGGGCGACACGGTGGACCGCCTGGACGAGGACACCTATCTGGTGGATCGCGGCAGCATGACCACCTGCGAGTGCGCCAAAGAGGGTTGGTTGCTTTCCGTGCAGCACGCCAAGGTCACGGTCAATGACAAATTGGTGGCCCACCATGCTGTTTTCCGTTTCCTCGGGATCCCCATTTTTTATTTTCCCTTTTTGGTGGATTCGATTGCGAAGGAACCCCGGCAAACAGGCTTCCTGCTTCCCCACGTGGGCAACTCCTCGCAGAAAGGCTACATTGTTGGCGATGGATTTTTCTGGGCGATAAACCCCAGTGCCGACTTGATGTTTGGCGTAGAGGAATACAGCAAGCGCGGGCTGGCGGAACGCGGAGAATTTCGCGCCAAGCCCAGCCAGAACGCTGAATTCGTCATCAATTACTTTGGCATCAACGATAAATATTCAGGTGTGACTTCCCAGTACAATAATGCAACGGGTCAATATACCACCGTGTCGCTTGCCGCCCCCGGTGAGAGTATCCACGGTTACGGCAAAGACGACGACATCGGCGGCGGCTTCCGGGCCGTTGCCAACATCGACTACGTCAACACCATGGCCTTTCGCTTGACCTGGTCGCCCAATTATACGGAGGCGGTCAGTTCGGAAGCCTTGCAATCCGGGTTTGTAACCAAGAATTGGGATGCCTACAGTTTTAATGTCTCCGCCGAACGCTACGAAAACTTTCTCTCCACAGAACTGGTCCCGGGGAACGCCGTCATCATCCGCCACCTCCCCAGCTTTCAGTTTGCGGGGGCAGACCGCCAAATCGGCGACTCACCCGTCTACTTTTCTTTTGAGACATCTGTTGACGCGGTGGGCCGCACCACGCCGGGGGTGACGCTCCCGCTGCTGGAGGATCGCCTGGACTTTCATCCGCAACTCCTGCTGCGGCCCAAAGAGTTCTGGCATTTCCGTTTCACTCCCATGCTGGGATTTCGCGCCACGCATTACGGCGCCAGCCTGGAGGCGAACCACAGCCCCGTCGATCGCGTGCTCGCCGAAGTCGGGCTCGACCTGCGCCCGCCTTCCCTGGAAAAAGTATTCGCCAAACCCTACCGGGGATACCGCCTCAAGCATGTGATTGAGCCGGATATTCAGTACCACCTGGTGCGCGCTCGTGACCCGGAAAACATCATGGACGTCATCCGCTTCGATGCCATGGATATTTTTACCCAGACGAACGAAGTCGAATATTCACTGACCAATACCATCCTGGCCCGGAAAGACGTGCCGGACAACTCTCCGGACATGCCTCAAGCAAGGGATATCTTCTCCTGGCGGATTTCCCAGAAGTATTACCTTGATCCCACATTCGGCAATGCGTTGATTGCCGGTCAAAATAATGTGTTCGCCTCCACCATCGACCTCACGGGATTCGCCTTCGAGCACGGCCAGCGGTTTTCGCCAATTGATTCCGTGTTCAAGTTCGCCCCCTTCTCCAACTACGACACGGAAATACGCACCGACATGAATCCCAGCGGCGCAGGCGGCGTCTTGGATGCCGGCATCAGCTCGCGCGTTAAACGTGGGCTGCTGGGGATCACTTTCACCGACTTCTTTATCAACCATACGTCCTACCTGGGATCACTCCTGGCGTCCGCCACGGCCGGATTGCCGTCCACCTCGCCGACACCTCTAACCGCCTTCAACCTGCTTGGCTCGCTGGTGACTTACGGCGATCCCAATCGAAAGGGACTGAGCGGGGCATTCGGAATTGATTACAACTTTCAGCAGAAGATAGTGCAGCATGTGGTCACTCAGCTCAGTTATAATTTCGGCTGTTTCGGCATTGATATCGAGTACCAGAACTTCGACTTGGGACCGCTGCGGCGTGAGAGTCAGTTCCGCGTGGCGCTGGCGCTGGCAAACGTCGGAACCTTTGGCAACCTGAAACCAAGGGAAAGATTGTATTAAAGGCAGGGGTTCGGGACTCGGGATTCGAAATTAGGAACTTGGGTTTCGAAATTCAGGACTTGGAATTCAGGACTTGGGTTTCGGAATTCGGAATCTGGAATTCGGAATCAGCGGTACGTCATCGAGGCTCTGATCCCAGAACTACTGACGATCTATTGAGGATTAAACCATGCCCTTCCCCATCCACCGGCCGCGAAGATTGCGGCGCACCGAGGCTCTTCGCGGGTTCGTGCGCGAAACACGCCTGAGCGTTCGCTCCCTCATTTACCCGCTGTTTGTCTGCCCCGGCAGCAAGGTTAAGAGCGAAATCAAATCGATGCCGGGAAACTATCGGTGGTCCGTCGACCTGCTGGTGGAGGAGTGCCGCAGCGCCTACGACGTGGGCGTTCCCGCCGTGATCCTGTTTGGCATTCCAGAAAGCAAGGATGAAACGGGCACGGGAGCGTATGATCCCGATGGCATTGTGCAGCGCGCCGTGCGAGCGGTGAAAAAGGCTTTGCCTGACCTGATCGTGATCTGCGATGTCTGCCTGGACGAGTACACCAGCCACGGCCACTGCGGATTGATCAAGGACGGTGAAATCGATAATGATTCCACCTTGCCGCTTCTGGCTAAAACCGCTTTAACCCAGGTGCAAGCGGGCGCGGACATGGTTGCGCCATCGGACATGATGGATGGACGGGTGGGCGCCATTCGCGACGAATTGGATGCGCACGGCCTCACGCAGGTGCCGATTCTGGCTTATTCGGCAAAGTACGCTTCGGCATTCTACGGCCCGTTCCGCGAGGCGGCGGATTCCGCTCCCAAATTCGGAGACCGCAAGTCCTACCAGATGGACCCCGCCAATCAACGCGAGGCCATGCGCGAAATTGCCCTGGACCTGGAAGAGGGCGCGGACATTATCATGGTGAAACCGGCGCTTCCCTACCTTGATATCATTGCCCTCGCGCGCCGCGAGTTTGACGTTCCCATCGCGGCATACCAGGTCAGCGGGGAGTTCTCACTGATTGAAGCCGCCGCGCGCATGGGCTGGATTGATCGCGAACGCACCATTATGGAAGCGCTCACTTCCATAGGCCGCGCCGGGGCAGACATTATCCTGACCTATTACGCCAAAGAGGTGGCCC
>JARLGN010000653.1 GCA_031292775.1 Acidobacteriota bacterium
CTCATTCAATCACAACGGTCTTTCGGATCGTTTTGGTATTGCCCTTGCGGTCTTGGGCGGTGATCGTAACCTGGTTCGAACCGGAGTTCAGCGGGGCGGTGAAGCCCCGGAAGGTGCCGTCCGGCGAAATTGAGAAGACTTGCTCATTGTTGATGATCACCATGGATCCAGGTTCCGTCTTCCCTTGCACTTCTATCACCCTGCCGTGCCGAATGGGTTCTGTCACTTCCAGATAGGCCTGGTTCCCGGCAATTTGCTGCACCATGTTCAACCGGTTGGCCTGACTCGGTTGGCTCTCCACTCCTTTTGCATCAATCGCACTGACCATCCAATAGTAAGTCCCTTCATCGAGACCGGAAATCGGGACAGAGGTCTGCCCGGTCACTTTCTTGTCCACTACAAAATTGGAGAGCATGACCGTGGGAGATATCTGCAGATGGTAGGCTTTCGCCTCGGGCACCTCGCTCCAACTAAAATCCATCGTTGTGGCTTTGGGATCACGAACCAGCTTCAGTTCCATGTTCTCGGGTGTCAGCAAGGAGGGCGGTGCGATAACCTTGGTCCGCACCAATCCCGGCTGTTCGGCGGCAAAGGAAATCTGCTCATATTGGCCCAGTTGAACGCTCGTCGAGCCGCGTGTCACAGCCGCCTGACCGGCGTCAACCGTAATTTCGTGAACATTCTTGTCTGGATCATTGCGAACCACGGCGCGGCTTTCTTCATTCAAGCTCGCCACCGCATCGGCAAAAGAGACTTGCGAAGTCGACCCTGGCGTCTCGAAATGGCCTGTCGCAAGGTCAACCGCACCAGAAGTCACCTGAACCGCGACTTTTGTGGCTCGCGTTACGGGATCCTCCCGGCTTTCCTCCACCACAATAAGGGCGTCAGGTTTCAAAGTGTAATTGGTGCCATCGGCAAAAATGATGCGCGCCACGCCGTCGCTTCCCGTTTGTACGAAGTCGCCTTTTTCCAGACTGGTGTTAAAGTCGGCCCGAATCCATTGCGATGAAGCGGCTTTCTTGATGCGGACATTCCCGTCGAGATTAACGAAATGAGCTTCCTTCCGGCTGGCTGGCGCCTGGGGGGCGGTCGGGTTGGCCGCAACCGTTTCCAGCGCTCGCGTCGCGATATTGATGACAAAGCGCGGCGAGATAAGGTATAGAATCCCCAGCAATAATAGAAAGGCCAGGGAGATGTATATCGCGATCGTCCGATAGGAGATAGTTGTCCACTCGACTTCGACGGAGCGACCTCGCTCGCCAGCGCTGCCCGGAGGGTGTGTTCGTGGGCTCATAAAGCTTGCAAACCTGCAGGCTTATTCTTGACGAAACGACAGGCAGGGTCAAGGAGATTTAACCTTTAGGGTGCCCGGAGTACCGCTGCCGGGGCCCAAAAACAAGGAGACCGGACAGGGACAAAGCGACCGCTATCCAAGAAATCTCTGATGACACGCGTTGATGCCGCTCGAACCCTATGTTAGGATGTGCGTTTGCTTAGTGAGCTACCTCATAAATCTATGGTCATATCCATGATTCGAAGGAGTTCCCGGTGAAAATATATGATGGCGAGAACATACGTAATATTGCGCTGGTAGGCCACGGTGATACAGGAAAGACGCAGCTTGTTTCTGCTCTACTCTTTACTGCCGGGATGGCCAATCGATTAGGCAAGGTAGATGAAGGGACATCGGTAACCGACTACGACGAAGAAGAAATCCAACGTAAATTCTCCATTAGCGCCTCGCTGGCATACGCGGAATGGGGAAAAACGAAAATCAATTTCGTGGATACGCCGGGTTATAACATTTTCATGCACGAAACTGAGGCCGCGCTCCTGGCGGCGGATTCCGCGCTGGTGCTGGTCCATGGCGTAGCCGGCATCGAAGTGCAAACAGAAAAAGTATGGGGCTTCTGCGAAGAATACGGCCTGCCGCGCGCCATAGTGATCAACCAGTTGGATCGCGACCGGGCCAGCTTTGAGCGCGCGCTCGAAGCGCTGCGCAATGCCTACGGACGAGCCGTGATTCCCGTGCAATTGCCCATCGGCGAGGAAAAGAGTTTTCGCGGCATCGTTGACCTGGTCCTGATGAAGGCATTTCTCTACGACCCCGACGGCTCCGGCAAAGGCAAGGAAGCGGAGATTCCCGCCGATCTTCAGGATGCCGCCACTGCCGCCCATGAAGCCCTGGTGGAAATGGTGGCCGAAGGCAATGACAAGCTGATGGAAGAGTTCTTTGAGAAAGGCACGATCCCCGTCGAGGATCTGGTCCCGGGCCTTAAACAAGGCGTGGGGGAAAAGCGAATCTTCCCCGTGGCAGTCACCTCCGGCGTGCTCAACCTCGGCAGTGAGGCCTTGCTGAATTTGATGGTCGATTACATGCCGTCGCCACTGGAGCGGGGGGAGGTTGAGGGCCTCGACCGCGAGGGCGGCCAATCCATCAAGCGCAAGGTGGCCGATACCCAGCCGGTGTCAGTCTACGTGTTCAAGACGGTCGCGGATCCCTTCGCCGGACGCGTCAGCTACTTCAAAGTGATGTCAGGGCTGGTCAAGAATGAAGCCACCCTGATCAATTTCAGTCGCGGCGCTTCGGAACGGTTTTCCCACATCAGTGTGGTGCAGGGAAAAACCCAGAGCGCTGTGGCTGAACTCCACGCGGGTGACATCGGCGCCGTGGCCAAACTGAAAGACACGGTGACGGGTGACACACTGGGAGACAAGCCCTCGCCCATCCTCTACCCCAAGGTCAGGCTCTCCGAACCCGCGATTTCCTTCGCCATTGAGCCCAAGTCGCGCGGTGACGAGGACAAGCTCTCCACCGCCATCCACCGCTTATTGGAAGAAGACCTGCTGCTACGGTTCGCGCGTGATCCCCAGACAAAGGAGTTCCTGCTCTCCGGCGCGGGCCAGCAGCACGTGGAAGTAGCGGTTTCCAAGCTCAAGCGGCGCTTCAACATTGAGGTCTCGCTCAAGGCGCCCAAGATTCCCTACCGTGAAACCATTCGCGCCAAAGCTGAAGCACAAGGCAAACACAAAAAGCAGACTGGCGGCCATGGCCAGTACGGTGACTGCTGGATCAAGTTGGAACCCCGGGCGCGCGGGGCCGGGTTCGAGTTCGTCAACGACATCTTCGGCGGCGCCATTCCGCGCAACTTCATCCCTGCCGTCGAAAAGGGCATCGTTGAAGCGGCAGCCCGGGGCTATCTGGCCGGTTACCCCGTGGTTGATTTCAGGGCCATCGTCTTTGATGGTTCCTACCACGACGTTGATTCCTCGGAAATGGCGTTCAAGCTGGCCGGATCCAAGGGATTCAAGAAGTGCATGGAGCAGGCCAAATCCTGTTTACTCGAGCCCATCATGAATGTCGAAATTCACGTCCCGGAAAAATACTCCGGAGACATCATGGGCAACCTCAATAGTCGGCGCGGGCGCATTCAGGGCATGGATTCGCAAGCGGGCTCAACCGTAGTAAAGGCCCAGGTACCTCTGGCCGAAATGCTCACCTACGCTTCCGACCTCACTTCCATGACCCAGGGCCGCGGGACATACTCCATGGAAATGTCCCACTACGACGTGGTCCCGCAGATCACTGCCGATAAGATCATCGCCGCCCACAAGCCTTCTGCTGTGGAAGAAGAGGAAGAGTA
>JARLGN010000654.1 GCA_031292775.1 Acidobacteriota bacterium
ACCGCGCCCGTCGGATTGTTGGGCGAATTGAGAATGATCGCCTTGGTGCGCGGGGTGACGGCGGCTGCGATGCGTCCGAGGTCGGGTTGAAACGCGTCATCCGTATCGACCAATACCATGCGGCCGGCGTGGTTTTCAATATAGAACTGGTATTCGGGAAAGAAGGGAACCAGGATGATGACTTCGTCGCCCGGATCGAGCAGCGATTTGAGCACCACGTTGATGGCCCCCGCCGCTCCCACCGTCATGAAGATATGATCAGCGGTGTAAGCAAGCCCCGTCTGCGCGGAGAGTCGCCGGGCGATGACATCCCGCACCGGGGTGAAGCCCGCATTGGGCATGTAGGCGTGGCTTCGCGGTGGATTCCTATCGACAACCCGCCGCAGCGCCGAGATCACCGCTTCCGGTGGTTCACCGTCGGGGTTCCCCAGGGTGAAATCAAAAACATTCTCTTCCCCGCGCTCCCGTTTCAGCCGGGCGCCAATCTCAAACATGCGCCGAATCCACGAGGCGTGTTCCATCTGTTCCGCAATGGTTTTGCCGATGCTCATTGAAAATCTCAAATTTCATTTGCAGCGGCGGTCTCAGACCACCGCTACAGCAAATTGATCCACCACCCGATGCGCGGGCGGTAACATCATTTTTCGATGCGCTGATAAACCTCTGTACTGCCGAGGACACTGATGCCGACGGATTTCAGCCGCTCAATGGCCGCATCGGGATTATCGAACCGGAAGATCAGTACCGCTGTGTCGCCGTGGCCGAACGTAAACGCGTACATGTACTCAATGTTGATGCCGGTATTTTCAAAGCTGCCCAGCAATTCCGCCAGACCACCGGGCCGGTCGGGAACTTCCACTGCCACCACTTCCGTGACGTTCACGACATAGCCTGCTTCGCGGAGAAGGTGGGCGCCTTTCTCCCAATCGGAAACGATGAGGCGGAGAATGCCGAATCGCTCCGTGTCGGCCAAAGTCAGGGTCCGGATGTCTATACCGGCATCGGCCAGGAGCCGGCAAGGTTCCGTCAACTGGCTCGGCTTGTTCTCCAGGAAGAGCGAAAGCTGATGAATCTTCATAGGCACCTCGTACTTGAACCGTGGCCTGCTTTCACCGCAGAGGCGCGGAGGCGCTGAGAACAGATTATGGTAGACGGCAATGGCATCCCCGCGCAAAGCCTGCTGTTCCGCACTTTTGCCTTTTGTATTGCCTATTCTCCTCTGTGTCTCAGCGTCGGAATTACTGGTCCTCTCACCCGCGCCACGCCCGGGATTCCCTGGGGGGACGCGAATCGCCCCTACGCCAGATTCCTTTGATCGATGACCCGTTGCGCCTTACCCTCGCTGCGTTTAAGCGCCTGCGGCGCCACCAGCCGGACCTCCACTCGCAGTCCCAGGGTCTGATGCAAGGACTGGCCAAGCTTGTTGTGCAGGTTTTCAAGCGCGCCAACCTTGTCGCTGAAGACCGCTGGCGTCACTTCCACGTGAACCTCCATCTGGTCCAGCCCCCCCTCGCGTCTCAGGATGATCTGATAGTGAGGGAGCGTGCCTTCCACCGCCAGCAGGGCGGATTCGACCTGGGACGGGAACACGTTGACGCCGCGTATGATAAACATATCATCGCTACGCCGGGTGATGCGTTTAATGCGCCGGAGAGTTCGACCGCAGTGACAGGGGGCAGGCACGAAGGCACTGATGTCACGGGTGCGATAACGCAACATGGGCATGGCGTGCTTGCTCAAGGTCGTGATGACCAACTCCCCTTCCTCTCCTTCCGCCACCGGCTGTCCGGAGTCGGGGTCAATGATTTCCGGAAAGAAATGGTCCTCAAAGATGTGCAGGCCTGCCTGGCAACGGCACTCGCTCCCCACGCCCGGGCCGGTAATTTCCGAGAGCCCGTAGATATCATAGGCCTTGATGCCGCCGGCGGCTTCGATGCGGGAGCGCATGGAATCGCTCCAGGGTTCAGCGCCGAAGACTCCCACCCGTAGGGGCAGTTCCCGTATCGAAATTCCCATCTCGCCAGCGCGGTCAAGTAAGTGCAGAAAGTAGGTGGGGGTGCAACAGATGGCGGTTACTTTGAAGTCCTTCATCACCATGATCTGCCGATCCGTATTGCCGCCGGAAATGGGAACCACCGTCGCTCCCAGGGCCTCGGCGCCGTAATGGGCCCCCAGCCCTCCGGTGAACAGGCCGTAGCCATAAGCGTTCTGAATGATGTCGCCGCACCCCAGGCCGCACGCCGCAAGCGTCCTCACCATAGCGTCGGTCCAGACGGCGAGGTCGTGCTGGGTGTAGGCAACGACAATCGGCTTTCCCGTGGTGCCGCTGGAAGCGTGCAACCGGACCACCTCTTGCAGGGGACTGGCAAACAGACCGAAGGGATAACTGTCACGCAGGTCGGCCTTTACCGTGAAAGGTAAACGAATCACATCGTCCAGTGTCCGTATATCCTCCGGCCGGACGTTTCGCTGATCCATTCGTTGGCGGTAGAGTTCAACGTGCAGGTAAGCACGGCGAACGGTACTCCGCAACCTTTCCAACTGCAGCGCCCGCATGTGCGGAACCTGCATGTAATCCGGCACGCTGGCGGGGTGGAGATCCAGGGAGTCTTCATCCGGGATAGTGGTCATGGGTTTGGCACGCTCAAGGCCTTATGGGCTTCCGCGCGGCCGAGCGCGAATACTTGCAGATTTGCGGCATGCAGCTTCGGCGCCAGGTTCTGGCGGATGGCCTCCTCCCAGGCGGATTCAGGAAAGGGCAGGCTGACGCTCAGGCATCCGAGCAGCGCCACGTTAAGGCTTCGCTTGTCGCGCAACGCGCCCTCGGGAATCGCCTCCGGTGTAATCAACGTGCCACCCTCCCGCAAGCGCCAGCGATTGGATTCCACCTGATCGGGAGACAGGACCACCAGATAGTCCGCTTCTCCTGTGGGCACCATGGGACTAAACACTTTTTCGCCAAAGCGGACATCGCTCGAAACGGAGCCCCCGCGCTGGCTCATGCCGTGGATTTCACTCTTCTTCACGTCGAGTCCGGCACGGAATGCCGCGTCGGCGATGATATCGGACGCCTTGAGCACTCCCTGTCCGCCCAGGCCGGCAATTACGATGTTGGTTACCTTAGTCCTGTTGCTCAACGCAGTCCTCCGTTATCTCCTCGTGGGCTGCGGACCGTTCATACTCCTTGATTCTGCCAGCCGCCAGCAGGCAGTTGCGGCGGGCCACAAT
>JARLGN010000655.1 GCA_031292775.1 Acidobacteriota bacterium
AAGGCGGGGGGTGAGGGGGTTCGTGCCGAGCTGGAAACCTCTGGTCAGAACCGCAAAAGTCGATGCAGTGGCAAAAATGTAGAGCACTAAGCTGCGACAGAGTGACACGAGGCCCCAGCGTACTGGACCCCCTCACCCGACCCGCCCCGCCTCACGAAACCGCCGGTGGCGGGCCACCCTCTCCCCCAAGGGGGCGAGGGAAGTGGTATTAAGGTGCCACTTACGTAAACAGAAGGGAGACATCGAGGAATCATATGAACCGGCGAAATTTCATTCAGACCCTCGCGGCAACGGCTGCTCTGCCCCTGGCAAGGCGCTCAAACCTTTATTCATTGGGGGGCGCGGAATCTCTGCTGCCTCACGCCCACCTGCAGCCCTGGTTTCCAAAGGCTGCCTTGGGATTGTTCCTTCACTGGGGGCCCGCCAGCGTGGGGCAAATCGAGATCTCGTGGGGCATGTTTCAGAACATCGGAGCCCCCAATCCATACTGGCCGGTGGAGAAATACGATGCGCTGGCCGACCAATTCGATCCGCAAAACTACGATCCGGACCGATGGATGGAGGCGGCGGCGAAGGCCGGCTTCAAGTACGCTGTTCTGACGGCGCGCCACTGCGATGGTTATGCTTTGTGGCCAAGTGAGTTTGGTGAGTTCAGCACCAAACAGAAGCTCCACGGCCGGGATTTAGTGAAACCTTACGTTGAGGCTTGCCGCAAGCATGGTTTGAAAGTCGGCTTCTATTACTCGCCCACCGATTGGCATTACAACCCCAAGGGCTGGCCGCACCGCGCTTTCCCTCGTCGCGATTCCGAGTTTCATCTTTCCAGCCCGCAAAAAGTGGGGATTCCGAAATTCGTCGATATGCCTGCCGGGGAGATGCAGAAGTGTTTCGACCAGTTCTATGTTTATGTGAAGGGTCAGGTAGGCGAACTCTTAACCCGCTACGGCGCCATCGACTTGTTGTGGTGGGATGGCTACGATTGGCCGGAAAGCGTCGACATTCACGGCGACGACATAAATCGTTACGTCCGCCAACTCCAGCCTGACATTGTGCAAAACGACCGGTACTCTCTTTGGAGCAGCCTTAAGAGGGAGTTTGGAGACTACGATACCCATTTTGAAGCCAAGGACCCCACCAAGCGGCCAGCGGGTGTGTGGGAACAGTGCGAGCAGATTTGCGTGGGCTGGAGTTGGCGCGGTGAGAAAGCCCCATGCCGTCCAGCAAGTCACCTCATCGAGCGGCTCGCCAGGAATCGCGCTTGGGGTGGCAACTATCTTCCCGACTTCGGACCCCGGCCCGACGGAACGATGGCGCCAGAATATTACAGCCACTGCGACGCAATGGCGGCGTGGATGAAGCATAGCGGAATTTCCGTGTTCGATGTCGCAGCCGGATCCTATCCGGAGCGCAGTGATGCGCCCGTGACGGTAAACGGGAACGATTGGTATGTCCATTTCCTCTCGCGCCAACAGCCGACCGCAACCTTAATGGGAGTGCAACCGCCGAAAGCCGCGAGGTTGCTGCGGACAGGGGAAGCGGTTGCGTGGCGCGAGGTCAATGGCGGGGTGGCGCTGACGCTCCCCGGCGAACCGCAAACGGATTTCGACGAAGTGGTGGAAGTGAAGTGGTGAGATGGAAAGGCGACCCCGCCGCCCCTATTCTTCTTCCCTCGCCTCCTTTGGGGAGCTGATCGTGTCCTACATTTATTGCTGAGCGCCGTGGGCCAAATGACGTCGCCGCTACGCGGCTTTAGACGATGCCGATGCCCAATCGGGGTAGTAAATTTAAAGGTTATCTTAAGGAATCATATGAACCGACGAAATTTTCTTCAAACCATCGCCACCACTGCGGCTCTGCCCATGGCGGCTCGCGCCAACCTCCTTCCGGCGGGCGGCACGGACACCCGGCCATCCCACCGGCCCATTCAGCCCTGGTACCAAAAGGCCGGGCTTGGACTGTTCCTTCATTGGGGGCCGTCAAGCGTTGGGCAGATTGAAATCTCCTGGGGCATGTACGAGGATGCGGGCATGCCCAACCTCTATTGGCCGGTGGAGAAGTACAACGGGCTGGCCGACAAGTTTGACCCTCAAAATTACGACCCGGATAAGTGGATGGAGGCAGCGGCGCGGGCCGGCATGAAATATAGCGTGCTGACCACGCGGCATCATGATGGCTACGCGCTGTGGCCGAGCGAATACGGCTCATTCAGCACCAAGCAGAAAATGCACGGGCGGGATCTGGTGCAGCCCTACGTTGATGCCTGCCGGAAGAACGGTTTGAAGGTGGGATTTTATTACTCGCCCACGGATTGGCATTACAACCCGCCCGGCTGGCCGAATCGCACCTTTCCTCATCGCGATGGCGAAATGCACCATTCACATCCGCAGAAGCAGGGAATTCCCAAGTGGGCCGATATGCCCATCAACGAGATGCAGAAGTACTTTGACCAGTTCTACATTTACGTCAAAGCCCAGGTGGGCGAACTGTTGACGCGCTACGGCTCCATCGATTTGCTCTGGTGGGATGGCTACGATTGGCCGGATGGAATCGACATCCACGGCGAGGATATGGATCGCTATACCCGCCAGCTTCAGCCCAACATGGTTCAGAACGACCGCGACTTCATCTGGGGTCCGGTTAAGCCGTGGGGCGATTTCAATACGGATTTTGAAGGGAAGAGCCCCGACAAGCAGCCGGAGGGCGCGTGGGAACAGTGCGAGGCCATTTGCGGAGGATGGAGCTATCACGGCGAAAATGCCGCGTGCAAGCCCGTGAGCCACATCATTGAGCGGTTGGTACGGAATCGCACCTGGGGCGGCAACTATCTTCCTGACTTCGGCCCGCGGGCCGATGGAACCATGTCACCCAAGTATTATGCGACCTGCGACGAAATGGCGGCCTGGATGAAGCATAGTGGGGTTTCGGTGTTCGACGTCGAACCCGGACCTTATCCCGTGCAGTGTGACGCACCTGTGACCTTAAAGGGCGACGTGTGGTTCGTGCATTTCCTCTCGCGCCAGCAGTCAACGGCCAAGCTGAAGGGAGTCCACGCTCCGAAGGCAGCGAAGTTGCTGCGAACCGGGCAGGCGGCAACTTGGAAAGCCGATGGTGATCGCGTGGTTCTGACGCTTCCTGGCTTACCGCCCACGGATCTCGATGAGGTGGTGGAAGTGAAGTGGTGAGAAATCCAAGTCAAGTTGAATGTGCTCACCTCGACGGGAGTTCCCAATTCGACTCCCTCACCCGGCCCGCCCCGGTTAATGAAAACGCCGGTTGTGAGCCACCCTCTCCCCCAAAGGGGCGACGGATGTAAATTCAAACTACCTCTCCCCTCGCCCCTTTGGGGGAGAGGGGGCGGGGGTGAGGGGGTCGAGTTGGGACCAGTCAGCTTAAGTAAATACTCTTGGGGCTACGAGGTTCTTCCGCATCCCTGGAGTCTCGCTCTTTTCCACATTTGCAACAGATTGCTCCCGGCATTGTCCGCGCGGTCGTAGCCGGCCATGGTCAGCAGGCTGAGCGCCAGACCTTTCAGAGTGAAGAAATCCTCCATGCGCTCGTCACAGGATGTGGCTTGCTCATACCTTGCCTGATAGAGCTCAAACTGCGGATACAATTCCCGCAAAGAGGTTACACGAGTGTCGCGGGCAGGCCGGTTGGCGGACATCGCATCGAGGCGAAGCGCCATCCTTTTGAGCAATTCATCGCGCGTGGACACGGCCCTGGATGACGCCTTACCAAAGTCCACTTCCTGGGAGTACTGCCGGTCCTGCAGTTTGCGCAGTGTCGCGCCGGAAATGTCAAAGTTGACCGCCACCGACCAGGTGAAGGAGAGGTTATTGAGCAGTTGCTGGACCTGCAATGTCGGGTTGATTAGTGGCATGACGCCGGCGCTGCTGCTGACGGTCCATCCGCTGAGCAACCGGGTCCACTTGGTGCTGTGGGAATATCGCTGGAGAACAGGCAAGGTGTAACTTACCCCATAACTCTGTCGCAAGGTTTGTTCGAATGAGCCGATGCCGATGCCGTTCACAAATAGTCCGGTGACATCCGTGCCGTATTCTGTCCGGGCGAAGGCGGTCCAGCGGTCGAGCAAATACTTGTTAATGGGAAGGTCGTTCTGCCTCTTGATTTGCGTGCCAATAGCCTCCGCGTCCCTTTGCGCCTGATCGATCTGGGCCAGCATCAATGCCAGGGGCTTCTCGCCCGGTTCGGCATTGGGGGGTGTGGCCGAGGCGCCGAAGCGCGGGGCGGATTGAGGCGCGGTGAACCATCGCGCGCTCACCGGGTAAATGGCGCCCTCTGTTTTCCCGGAATCTGCATGGACCCGCGCGGGCGGATTGACTTCACCGCCACCGGACGGCGTCGCGAGCCCCAGGTGCGTTTCCAGCTCATCCAGAGTGGGGAATCCATTTACCAGGCTATCCACTTCTGCCGGCGCGGCCGACGCATCAGCAGGTGGTAATATCAAAGCCACTGCCAATAGTGCTAGGAACAGGGCAATCAGCTTTGCTTTGATTCGCATTTTGGGATCCTTCACAAAGTAGTGCCCATCGCCGATGTGGGGTCGGGCGGGCTTGCGCAAAACCGCCCGTGCGGACGCGGCTTTGCATTTCCATTGTTTGAAAACGAAATGACTGCGAACGGCTATTCTTTACCGAACCGGCGTAATGCGCAAGAGCAAGATGCGGTGAAAGTGTAGTCGGCTCAATTCAGAGGAATTCCCATCATCCGAATGATCTTAAGGGCATTCGAATGTTCCACTTTCCCTCGACGCAGGTGGTAGTCGAAACTTAGCCCTTCCGCCGCGGGCAAGTCGGCGAAATGAACGTTCGCGCCCATCAACTCAGGTTTCTCAGCGATTTCTGTCAACGCGAGGTCGTGGGAGGTAACCAGCCCGATGGCGCGGCGTTCCACCAGCAGGCGAATGACGGCTTCGGCGGCTACGCGCCGGTCGGCGGAATTGGTGCCGGCGAATAGTTCGTCGATTAGAAAAAGGACAGGCGAACCCGAGGCCGCGCGGTTGAAAATAGCCTTCATCCTCTCGACCTCGGCGTAAAAATGGGAGCGCCCGTTCAGCAGGGAATCATCGATGCGGATCGACGCACACACGTCCAGCGGTGACAGCCGCAGCTTTGCGGCCCGTACCGGAGCGCCCGTCCGAGCTAGCGTGGCATTCAGGCCCACGGCACGGAGCAGGGTGCTTTTCCCCGACATATTAGAGCCCGTCACCAGAAGAAATCGCGTCTCCTTACCGAGCATCAGATCGTTTTGAACACACGCCCGCTTATCCATCAGCGGATGCCCCATACCGGTGGCTTCGAACATCGGGCCCCCCTCCACCAGTTCGGGATAGGAGTCGTCTGGATTCTCATGAGCGTGAGCGGCAATGGCCATTAGGGCCTCAAACTCGCCCAAAACCGTGAGGTAATGCAGAAGATAGCGCCCGTGGAGCTGGCGCCATCGTTCGATTTGCATCGTCCACTGCGTGCTCCAAAGCAGCGGAAAGAGCAGCCAGAAAAATATCTCGTTGTCACGCAATTCACGCACTCGGACCAACCACTGGACCTGGGAAACAACTTTGGCCGATCCTCGGAGCCGGCGTTGCACGTCGCTGAGCAGCGGCCCCTCCAGAGTTTCATGGTCTATGAGCGTGCACATCTTCCTTATCGATTCGAATTTACTCGCGGGTAACTGCATACCGCCCAGGACCAACTGGACTCGGCGGCGAAGGAAGAGAGCCAACCCCGCTTGCGCCGTGCCAATGACTGCCAGCACTTGCACGGCGCTATGCGGCCCGATTAGTTCTTGCCATCCGCATACGGCGACGCTGACCATGGACAAGGCAAGCAGCAGACCAGCCCACGGAGCCCAGCGGGGAAACCGGACCGGGCTCGAGACCAGCCAGTCATGAAGCCGGTTCCATGAATATTCGCTGGCCACGTCCCCTTGTAACAGCGCCAACTTTTCCCGCAGATCGGTCCGCCCGCGCAATGAGCCAATGGCATACTGCCGGCGAATCACATCGTCAGGTGGAGCGGGCGTCTGTAACCATTGGGCCAGCGTATTCCGGCCGGCTGGGGTCTGAACATCACAGATCAATTCGAAAAGGGAGCCTTCACCAAACAGGTCCAGATCATGCGCGCTCAGGTGATCCGCCATTTGCAGGTCCAGACCTGGGTCGCCCTTTCCCATCCACTCATGCTGAAGGCGCTGTAGCCGGCGTTGATACAGGTCAAGCATGCAGCCGGAATCTCGAAGCCGTCGGTCGCGTATGCTCGCTTCACCCACCATAACGACTGCTGCGGCCGCCGGCAGGAAGACCGTCCACACGGGTAGGAGATTGAGTTCGAAATGCAAATAAAGGATCGGGACGACTGAAATTGCGGATGCGATGAGGTACCGGTAGAACCTCCCACGCTGAAATGATGCAAGATCACGTTGGAGCTGAAAACTATTAATTTTGGCACGGTAGGCAAAAGCAACCTGATCGCGCTCGCTCGCATGAACGGCTACCGGGGCTACCGTCTCGGAGACGGCAGGCAAAGGTTGAGTTGGCGTGGCCTCTGTAAATTCAGGCCTCAGGGTCTGGGTAACAAATGCCACCGTCCACTGCCACAGGGGAGTATAAAAACGCAAGAAATTCTTCTCCCTTGGAGGCCGCAGCAAGCTGCCGCTCTCCAGCGCTCCGCGCATCTACCCGCAAAGAAGTGCGAGCTAACCGCTACCACCGAGCACTTCGTACTCCGCACTAGCCACTAACCACTCCCGTTAATGACCCACGGTAATAAACACAACTCCATGCGCGGGCACTTGGGCGGAGAACTGGTCCGCGATTTTTCCCAGGTCTTTGTGTGCCCACAGATCGCGCACTTGCAGTTTGCCGTGCATGCCAAGTTCCTTCCACGTAACGCTGACTTTGGCCGCGGCATCGCCTCGATTAAATAGTCCCACGGCGAGGTCTTGGTGCATCAGCAGCCGTGCTGCCACCACCAACGGGCCTTGCTCGGAGATCTTCTTCACCGGGCGGGCGGTGGGGTCCTGGTCAATGGCGATGACCTCGGCGTTCATCAGAATCGATTTGGTTTCCTCGCTCATCGAGCGCAAATCGTTACCCGCCAGCAGAGGAGCAGCCAGCAGCGACCAAAGGCTCATGTGTGTGCGGTACTCATCGGCGGTCATGCCGCCATTGCCGATTTCCAGCATGTCGGGATCATTCCAATGGCTGGGCTGAGTGTAGGATGCGATCTCAAATTGGCTGAAACCAATTTCGTCCATCCTCTGCCAGGAATCGTTGATGTCCCCGGTGGTGCGCCAAAGGTTGCCGCCCACTTTTGCTCCCCACTTCCAAACGTCGCCATGCCCATATTCGCACAGGCTGAATACGATCGGGCGGCCGCTCGCGAGCAGGGCATCACCCATTTTCTGATAGACGGCTTGCAGATCGGAATCCTGGTAAATGTTGCCTGCGCTGCACCAATCGTATTTGAGGTAATCGAAACCCCAGGCGGCGTAGGTCTTGGCGTCCTGCAGTTCATGGCCGTAGCTGCCTTCATAACCGGCGCAGGTCTGCGGGCCGGGTGAGGAATAGATTCCAATCTTCAACCCCTTGGAGTGGACGTAATCCGCCAAACCCTTCATGTTGGGAAACTTCAAATTGCCGGTGATGTTTCCCTGTGCGTCGCGTAGGCCTTCCCAGGTGTCGTCGATGTTGATGTAGGTATAGCCCGCGTCGCGCATGCCGCTTGCCACCATCGCATCGGCCATGGTACGCACAGTTACGTCATCCACCCTGCCGGCGAACTTATTCCAACTGTTCCAGCCCATCGGAGGCGCAAGCACGAGGCCGTTCTCGGGCACCTCATGCAGGGCCGGTGGTGGCAGGCGGGGCGGCGGCGCCATGGCGTCCCCAGTAGTCCGCGCGGCAATACCCACGGCCACATTTCCGCCCGGATTGTGTACGACCACCCGGAACTTTTCCTCCTGGGCCGTGCCCTCGTAAACAGCCTGGTGTTGCGGGTCCCGCGACGATAAATTGACGACGAGATGCAATTTTCCGCCGGTAATACTTCCCTCGCTGATCGCCAATTTTCTACCCTCGATCCACGCCGTGCCGGTTATTTGATCGCCGGACTGCTTGAGGTCGAAAAACGTTTTCATGACGTTGCCGTCGCCGGTGGGCACGTTTAGCACCCAGAAACCAGAAACGTCAGTTTGCGCCGCTACGGGAAGCACCCCGAGCAACACTACGCACAAAATTAGAAGTGCTCGAATGGGGCTCAGTCGCCCTGCGTGGCCGAACCTTGTATTGGCTTTAGGATTCACGTTTTCCTCCAAATCAATCTGAATACCAGGTCGCGATCCATTCTAGCGCGAACGGAGACCGCCTTCCCTCCATTTTGTCACACCTGCCCGATGAGTCGCAAAAATGCCCGCCCAGAAAACCGGAATTTCCGGCGTTGCGAGGAGCGTCTGGGGCTCCGGGAACGGGGTGAAATCCTCGTCGCGAAAAAAAAGTTCGGCGCGAGCCCAAAAGCATGGATTTTTTCTTGACAAGCTTTGCGATTCGCCGCATGTTACGCGATAACACACCGGTCGACAGCATAGTGACCCTGTTACCCTCCGGGAACTGCCCGGCCTATGGAGAAACTATATTGAAAAGATACCTGCTTCACCGTCTATTTCTGTTCAACGTGTTGATTTTTGCGGCTGCTGGCGGTGCTTGGGCGCAGACGACAGGCACCATCCGCGGCACGGTGGAGGACCCTTCGGGCGCGGTCATTCCCGGGGCACAGGTTTCAGCGATTCTCACGCAGGCCAACGTTAGTCGCGCTACTCAGACCAATGCCGAGGGCGCCTATGTTTTCCCTGCTCTCCCCGTGGGCCGATACACGGTCGTAGTGCAGGCTGCGGGGTTCCAGCAGTACCGGCAATCGGACGTGGAAGTCCAAATCGGCCACGTGACGCTGGTCAACGCGGGCCTTGAACTGGGCACGCTGGCGCAGGTGATCATTGCGGAGGCCGCCGCGCCCCTGCTCGAAACCACCAACACGCAAATGGGCGCCGTGGTGTCTGACCGTGAGGTGACGCAGCTTCCGCTGAACGCGCGCGACACGTACCAGTTGCTTCAGTTGCAGCCCGGAGTGCAGTCGCAATTGGGCTCCGACCTGTTCTACGGCAGTGACCAGGCGGGTGTGGTCTCAGTAAATGGCGGTCGCGGCCGCTCCAACAATTACACCGTGAACGGGGGAGACGCCAACGACCAGTTCGCGAATCTGCCCGCCATCCAGCCCTCACCTGATTCCATTGAAGAATTCCGGGTGATGACCAGCACGTTCGACGCGGAGTTTGGCCGCAACTCCGGCTCCGTGGTGAATGTCGTCACCAAGTCGGGCAGCAACACGATGCACGGGAATGTTCTTGAATTCCTGCGCAACCAGCACCTGAACGCTCGCAACTTTTTTGAAGGCTCGCGGCCGGACTTCAAGCAAAACCAGTTTGGCGGAACGCTGGGTGGACCCATCAAGCGGGACAAGTCCTTCTACTTTTTGTCGTATGAAGGCCGGCGCATCCATCAGGGAATTCCTTCCGCTACCGTAGCCGTCCCAACACAAGCAGAGAGGCAGGGGGATTTTTCCTCCGGCCCCCAATTTGGCGGAACGCTGGCGGATGATTACCTCGCCCAGGCGCTCAGCGCGCGGTCCGGTTGCGCGGCTGCGGTGCAGGGGAATTCCGACACGGGTATTGCGGGGGGGACAGCCTACGCCACCCTTTTCCC
Organism: Acidobacteriota bacterium; assembly: GCA_031292775.1. GTDB lineage: Bacteria > Acidobacteriota > Terriglobia > UBA7540 > UBA7540 > Bog-366. The sequence goes on from JARLGN010000655.1 coordinate 9,776, forward strand.
CGGCAACATCATTCCGGTCGGGTGTTTTGATCCCACCGCGGCCGATTTGATGAATCAGTTCGTGCCCCTGCCCAATTCCGGCGGGCAGTATTACCAAGCCTCGCCGCTGGAGCGCAACCGCGGCGACCAGGCAACGATGCGCCTGGACCAGAAGATTTCTGACCACCAGCAATTCAATGCCTACTACTACTTCGACGATGCATACATTCAAAAGCCGTTCGCGAAGTTTGAGGCGGGCGGCGCCGCCCTGCCGGGTTTTGGCGACTTGAGCAACGAACGATTTCAACAACTCAATTTGACGCACACCTGGGCCTCTGGAGCGACCACGGTAAATGAACTCCGCTTCTCCTTTTTTCGGGAAGGCGAAGGACGATTTCTCCACCCCCAGCGCACCAATCTGGTGCAGGATTCCTGCGTAAATGTCCCTGCGGACCAGTGTTTCAACGACCCCAATAATCCCCGCCTCGGCATCACCCCAAGTCTGGGAGCCGGCCACGAGGGCGTGCCTTTCGTAACCGTTTCGGGTGGCTTCTCCTTCGGGAACAATCTGGAGGGCGAACTACCCCAGTTCGGAAACACCTTTCAGGCGGCGGACAGCCTCAGCAAGGTCACGGGCAACCACACCTTGAAGTTCGGAGTCGACCTCGACCGTCAGGAGTTTGACCAGACTCTCTATTTTTCCACCAACGGCAATGAAAACTTCTTTGGGGGCGGACCCAACGACGTGGGGTATTCAAACCTCATCCCCAATTACCTGTTGGGGCTTCCCGATAATTACCTGCAAGGATCTGCGCAGCGTGAATACGTGCGCGCCACGGCGTTTTACCTTTTCGCGGAGGATAGCTGGAAGCTGCGTCCAAACGTGACGCTGAATTACGGCCTGCGCTGGGAGTTGAACACTCCCATCGCCGACGTCGGAGGACGCACGCAGACCTTCCGGCCCGGTCAGAACTCTACTGTTTTCCCTTGCCAGCTTGCGGCGGGTAATCCCCTGGCGGGAGTATTTGGATCAAACAATTGTGGCCCCGGCAGCCCGGGGGAATCCGTATTTCCGCAAGGACTGGTGATGCAGGGGGACGCGGGTGTACCCCAGGGCCTGACGCAGACTTACTACCGGGCGTTTGCCCCGCGCCTGGGCCTGGCGTGGAGTCCCGCCTGGAATAGCGGCTGGCGCAAGAAGGTTACCGGAGGCCCGGACAAAACCAGCGTGCGCATGGGGTGGGGGCTGTTTTACAACCCCATCGAGCAGTTGGTGCTGGAACAATTCAGCGGCCAACCGCCCTTCGGTGGAAGCAC
>JARLGN010000656.1 GCA_031292775.1 Acidobacteriota bacterium
ACATTTAAGTGATGTCATCTAATTCCGGCGGATGCTGTGACGATACTCAATCAAAACCATGGTATTTGTCAATTTACTTGCTGCGTCGTCGGAAAGGAGAATACCCAGAACTTCCGACCAGATGAGCCAGTCTCCGGCAGCGCACATTGGGGACAGCTCAGTCCTTGATGAGGTTTTGGGTGTAACCCAATTCGATAAGCTTCTCGCCGGCGGCCCAAATGTCGGGCGGAATTTCCTGTGCAATCTGGAATCCCTTGGCGGGGTACAGCCGGATCCTCTGCAAATCTCCCACCATGATATTGATAACCTCACGCTTGGAAATTTCCCGGGTGGGATAATCTTCAAAGGAAATTTGCGGCGAAGTGACGAGGGCTTCTTTCTCCGGCCAAACTTTCCTGAAAGTGGCGAAGGTCCGGCGTTCCATATAGGGTTTCTGGACGAGGATGAACTTCTGCGGATTGAGGTGGAGATTCGCCAGAAAGGTTTTGGTGAACCGGATGTTTTCGCCCGTGTTCGTCGAGCGGTTTTCGATCAGGATCTTATCCTGCGGCACGCCCATCCCCACGGCGATTTCCGCAAAGCGGTCAGCCTCAGGCCGGTCCCATACTTCCCGGGTCAGGTTCCCCAAGCCGCCCGAGAAGATCAATAGCGGCGCCCAATGTTCCAGGAAAAGTTGGGCGCCACGCTCCGCCACGCGCAGATCGTGGCTGCCCAAAACCAGAATGGCATCGGATTTCTCCATCCGATGATTCAGGTGATGGTAATCCCAAACCTTCTGCGCCAGCGCATCCACTTCTGAAATCATGAGCGGACTTTCTGCGAACACAGGAGCAGCACCCCATCGATCTTCCCCTCACTGCGCCGCCCATCTATTTATGATCTATCGCACGTAATGCCCTTGCCTTGCGAACTAAATCTCAGCTAACGCACAGAGAACATTGTGGAGGGTGCGATGGTCTGTTTTGCCACAATGTCGGTGATCTTGATTCGAAAGCTATAGGTGCCTGGTTTAAATCCCTTCAAGAGAATGTTCTTGGCGAGCGTGAACTCTGTGGAATCCGAAAGCAAGCGTGCAGGCTCCCCCATATCGGGCCCGGGTTTGTCGACTCTATTTAGAATCTCGTATTCAACGGTGAAATTTGCCTTATTTGTTTCGGGGTCAATACGGAGGTTGTGGATTTGTAGATAAACGCCCATGGCTCCGTCACGCGAGAAGGCTTGACCTGGGTTAGTGTGGACCGTGTTCCTCCCGATTGCAAACTGTTCAAGCTCCGGAGGGCTCGATTCCAGCGGCTCGATCGAGTCGGCCAGAATTAGGGGAGTGGTGGATAACAGGCCCGAATCGAAGAGGGGTACGGTCAGGGGAGCTATCAACATCCCAGTACGCCCGCTGGCCTCGTCCTTCAGCGCCAGGCTGAAACGATACCGTCCCGGACCCAAGGGAATACTCTCTTCGAAGACGAACTTGTCTTTGCAGCCTTTGTCATTTTCACCAATGGGCAGATCGACCACTCGGGTCTTTTCAAATGCGGCGACAATCCTTCCACTTAATGCCTCGATTCGACCATATGTTTCAACCCGAGATTGCATCATTCCATTCTTATTTTGGAACTGAAGATCACGACCCGGCATTTGGACTGCTACCACTGCGAGTTCTACCGCCTCCGTAGCAGGGAAGGTATACGTCCGAACCAGAATGGGTATCGGATTGGCCGAGAGCTGCCCGGAGGTCATTACGGCGCGCAAGTCAGGGAACTTGACGGGTGCCGGAGGGTGCGAAGGTTTCAGGAATGGTTCTGCGGATACTCCCCTATCTGTCCCCTTCATGGGATCGCGCCGGCGATCGGGCATAAGAACGACCTTGCCTTCCGGGTTCGCAACAAGGCGAAAGTCGCCGGTGCGTGTGGGATCAGCGAAGATCAGCACCTGATTCGGCCCAACGCGGTCCATGACCCGGTAAGTCCATCGCTCAAACGGGTAAGGTACAGGGTCAGCACCAACTCGCTGAGAAGACCATGGCATGATTCCGCCTTGGGGATGCGACACAATTTCATCGGGTGGGCCGTAGGCAACGTAGATGCGCCCGCGATCGGTCTTCCACCCGGGCGCAGTCCTGGAGAAGAGCTCGTTGGCGCAAACATGCCGGCGGTAGAAATCTTGCTTGAACTTGTTTTCCAGGCTCCCGGGTTCGGGGTTGCGGCGCTCCCAAAACTGCTGGATAAATTCTTCCCGTTCGTCGTCGGTCCGGAGGCTTTTGAGAACAGCCACCTCTTCGGACGTGATGATGTCGCGGACCTCAAACGAAAGCCACATCCCATAAGGATTTATAAACTCAGTCCTCAAGGCCTTTTGGCGCCTGAGCTCCTCCTTGGCGAGTTTACCTTTGGCGGGTGGTGCGGATTGAGGAGCTGCCTGGAGAATACTCGTAATGAGAAGTACAGCGACGATGATACGAACAAGATGATTCACTCGCCTGTGCAACGCACAATGCATGCGACGATGGAGTGCGACTCTCATCTTATGGTCTCGCGCTCTTGAATTGCCGTTCTGTACTGATGTGATGATTAATGATCCAAACGGGTTGTGCGAATCGGCAATCGGCGTAGCGTGGACCTACAAAACAGGTCCGCGCTACGCGTGTGTTTCGCGCCCGAGGCCGCATTCACTTCGCTGCCGCAGGATTTGCGACCTCTGCCGTCGGTCTGTTGGCAGTGGCGGGATCAGCTCTGCCTGACAGCAGAATTCCCCCCAGGGCATAGCAGGCGGCGCCGGTAAGCACGCAGGCGCGTATGGAAGTTTCCGTTGAAATAACCATGGCAATGAAGCTGGCCAACACGGATGCCGCGCCGTTCAGCGCCCACATCCAGGGAAGGTTCCCCTCCTGCCCGATCTGACTGGCCCAGCGCATTCCGACGGGGAAGCAGAATCCCATGATGAATCCGCAGGGCGCCACCAACGCCAGTGACACTCCGATGCGCTGCCATAAGACGCCGCCCACGGCTCCATGGATGGCGGGCAGAACTACCAGCGAATAGACCAGCAGCACCAGCGCGGAGAGCAATGCCGGCGTCCGCCCTTGCATGGCTGAACCGATGGGTAATCGATCTGACGCCAGGCTGCCCAGTCCCGCGAAAAGAATCAATCCTGCCAGCACCACGGCCAGCGAGTAGATGGGCTGTCCAAGAAAGATGGATAGTTGCTGCATCATCCCCATTTCCGCCAGCATAAAGCCCAATCCAATCCCGATGAAGTAGAGAATGGCGCCCGCCGGTGCGGGTGGCGCCCCTTGCTGCAAGCGAGTCCATCGGCGCGCAGGCCACACGATGGTCAGGATTACCAGGATTAACGCTGCCGCCATGAAGATGGTCAGATGCAGAAGCGGTAGCAGAACCTCCCAATGCACCCCGGGAATTCGCAGGATTCCGGGAATGGCGTGGAAGCGCACGAAACTGAAAAAGTAGGGGGAAGCATCGGTGGGCGGAGAAAGATCAAAATAATCGGCGGACCGCAGTGCCGCCAACCCCTGCATCGTTCGCGCCTGCAACACGGGACTCAACTGCTGCATCCCCAGCGGCTCTCCGGGCAAGTAGAGAATCTGGTAATTCAGTTCCTTCGCCGTTGTGCGTATCTTTTCCAAATCCTGTGCTGTAAAAGCCTGATTGCTGGTGAGCAGCGTGGCCAGCTCATCCTGCCGGATCATGGCCAGGTGGGTTTCCGGGTCCTTAACCCCTTCGCTGACCAGCGTGGCATAGGCCAGTGAGAAGAGGCGCGTGGTCTCGTGGAAATCCGGCTTGTGGTTCCAGCGGCTGAAAGCGATGACTCCGCCGGGGGCGAGGTGGTCGTAGAAAATCCTCCAGCCATCCAGTGAGTAGAGTGAATTCTCCGTCAGTGCCATGGCGCCCGCCGCGGTGGCTGCCCAGGTATCGACCACCGTGGCCTGAATCATGTCGAATTTCTCATGGCTGCGCGTCAGGTAACTGCGGCCTTCGTCATTGTGCAATTCAAAGTTGGGGATTTTGTCGAAGCCGGAATACCACTGCATGCGCCGCGAGGTGACGTCCACAATGCTGTTGTTGATTTCAATGCCCACAATGCGGTGGAAGCCAAATAGTGCGGCTGACATCACATCGCGCCCGCCGC
>JARLGN010000657.1 GCA_031292775.1 Acidobacteriota bacterium
AATCACCTCTTAGTTCGGGATTCGGGGTTCGGGACTCTGGGCTCGGGTCTCGCTCCACGTAAAGGTTTGAGCATTCAACAACATTGGATGTCGTCTCAATGTGGCAGGTTTCCTTACCTCCGTCAAATTCGGGACGGGACAAAGGGTTAGGGATTCGGGGTTAGGGATTCGGGGTTCGGGACACGGGATGATTCACCATTTACCCTTATATTGCCCTTTATCCTTTTCCCCTCACAAATCCCGAGCCGCGTTGACCGCAGCAGCTCTTTCGGGCAGACAATTCCCTGCCCTCAAGTTAAGAACGCGGCCAATCTTGAATCTTGCAAATGGTCTGTCCCGTGTCCCTAATTCCGAGCCTTAAGCACGTGTAGCGCACCGATGCATCGGGGCGGTTCTTCCCAAGACTCGCGGTCTCAAACTTAGGTGCAGGCCGCCGTCTTGGAGATTCCCGGTTCTTGCAAGAGAAGAGCCGCGGACCTACAGAACAGGTCCGCGCTACAACTCCTAACGCAAGACCAGAACCGTGTCCCGAACCCCTTAGCCCGAGTCCCTAACCCCGGTCTTTAATACAGCGAGTGAATAGCTGATCCAGGAGATTGAATCCCAAATCCATTTCTTCCTGCGTGATGGTAAAGGACGGAGCCAGGGTGAAGACATTCTTGTAATAGCCACCCACATCAAGCACCAATCCGTAATTGCGGCCGCGAGCCTGAAGGGTGCCGTTGATGCCTTCAGCAAAAATTCGGTCGGTCAATTCGCGGTCGGGCGTGATGCCATCCGGCTTGCAGACCTCAATGCGCAGTGCCAGACCCAGGCCGTCCACGTTACCGATAATCCCGGGATATTTGCTCTGCAATTTACGGAGGCCGGCGAGGAAGTACGCCCCTTTTTCCTTAACCAGGTTCTCGTAATCACCCTCCTCCATCATCTTCAACGCCTCCAGCGCCACGGCCGTGCCGAGCGTGTTGGACGAGAAGGTGGAATGCGTTGAGCCGGGCGGGAACAGTTCAGGTGTGATCAACTCCTCGCGCGCCCAAATTCCGGAAATCGGGTTCAGGCCGTTGGTCAGCGCCTTGCCGAAAACAATGATGTCCGGCGTAATCCCAAAATGCTCAATCGCCCAGAATTTCCCGGTGCGATAGAAACCCATTTGAATTTCGTCATCGACAATCAGTATCTTGCGCTCGCGGCAGGTCTTCTCCAGACGCTTGAAATAGTCCTTGGGCGGAATCACATACCCGCCGGTTCCCTGAATTGCTTCCACGTAGAACGCGCCATACTCACAGGACTTTGCCTTGGCGTCCCAAACCCCATTGTATTCATTGTCAAAAAGCTGATCGAACTGGTCGTGGCAATAAAGATTGCAGGTTTCGGGCTTGAGGTTATAAGTGCAACGGAAACAATAAGGATAAAAGACAAACTGCCCGCGGTCGCCGAAGTGTCCGTAACGGCGCCGGTAGCGGAAGCTGGAAGTGATGGCGGAAGCGCCCAAGGTGCGCCCATGATAACCGCCCATAAAAGCAAACATCAGGTTCCTGCCGGTATAGTTGCGCACCAATTTCAGCGAGTCCTCAATGGCTTGTGCGCCGCCGACGTTGAAGTGCACGCGGCCCTTCACGCCGAAGCGCTTCTCGCAATACTGGGCGATGCGCGCGGCCACCTCCACCTTTTCCGCGTGCAGATATTGGCAGGCGAGCTGCGGCAAACGGTCCACCTGGCGTTTCAGCGCGTCACCCAGGCGGGGGTTCTTATAACCAAAGCTTGCCGCGGAATACCACATTTGCAAATCGAGATAGGGTGTTCCCTGCTCGTCGTAAAGATGACTGCCCTCGCAATCAACAAAGATTTTTGGGGGTTCAAGATAATGCACCGTGTCGCCGAAGGAACAATACTTCCGTTCAAGAGCCAGCAGCTCCGCGGTGTGAGTAGTAGGATCAGAAATGGCCAAGGGGCCTCCCTTCGATTACAAGAAAATCAGAGCATGAGAGTCGAGAATCAAGGGTCGATAGTCGATAGTTGAAAGTCGAAACTCGAAACATGAAGCACGAAAATCGAAACTCGAAACTGGAAAATTGCGGAGTAGAGCCGCCGATACATCAGGTCGAACCCCCACCTCGTCAGATACGGGCGAATTTCGATCTTCAAGTTTCGAATTTCGATTTTCGCTAACAGGGTTACGAAAGCGCTGCAACGGCCTGGCGGTATCCGCGGGCGGGTGCTGGATGCAACAACTTTTCCAGAGTCGTCTGAACGTCTTTAAAGGTCTCGAACGGGTGGCACTCGATGCCATTCTCCCGGCAGTGCGCAAGCAAGTGCCGTTTGGCAAACACCACATCGGCAACTTCTATGGCAAAGCGGTCTGACATGCCGTCGCCCACAAAGACCACAGGCTGCCGGCCTTCCCGCAAGCTGCGAATGAGTGCGGCTTTGCAGGTTGCACACCCGTGCGCGCAGGGTTCAGCCGGGTGAGGAAACGATGGCTCCAGCCGGCGGCCATCCACCTTTAGCGAGCTCGCAAACAGCGTTGAACCGCTGCGAAAATGCCTGTCGACACCGGCGCCCTTCAAGACCCGGCGGATCACATAATCAAATCCATCGCTCAAAATGTAGAGAGGCATGCGCCGCTTGCGCGCAAACTTGCAGAACGCCGCGAATTCGGAATCGATGGCAATGGCATCAATTACCGCGTGAAGCTCCTCCACCGGGGCATCCACCAATGCGATCTGCCGCGCCAGGCACTCGCGCGAACCGATCAGTCCCAGCATCCATTCCCGCTCGATTTCACGCCAGGAAGGATGCGCAAGCTCCGTCAGAATCTGGTCGGTCACGTCAAGCGGCGTAATCGTCCCGTCGAAATCACAAAACACCACAGGGGTAGGATCAATCTCGGCCGCTCCCCGCGTTAAATTTGCCATAATTTCTTTGTCCTCTTATCAATGGTCCCATTCTGAGGATTGGTGATTTGCGATTGGTGATTTGTGATTGTTCGCGCCAACCGTAACGTCCAAGCATCTGGGCGTCAATCACAAATCACCGATCACAAATCACCAATGTTTCACGCCGCCCTTTCATCCAGTAGCCGCCGTCGCTTCCTTCCCTGCTCAATGCTGCCGGGAGGAAGAAAACGGAAACTGAGTTGGTACATACCGCAGGCTTGGTTCTCCCAGACATCAGGATAAAGGGTCTTAAGGTTGGCCTGGATCGCTGCCTCCACGGGGGCAGGGCTGATGCCATTGGTCAGCTCAAGGCGGAATTCCAAAATGTCGTGCAGTCCTTCCTGCCGCACGACCACCTGCCAGTTTTCGTCGATGCCCGCGACGTCGTGCAAGACGCGCTCAAATATTTCCGGGTACATGTTCCCGGCGCCCATCACCACCATTTCGTCGCGTCGTCCGCGGATGCGCTCGATGCGCCGCATGCGACGTAGCGGAGCGCCGCACCGGCAGGGCGCGTCAATAAAGCGCGTTATGTCGCGAACCCGGTAACGGATAAAGGGCATGGTGCGGCGTGAAAGGGTTGTGGCCACCAGCTCGCCGTAACCATTTTTATCCCGGTCGACAATCTCAAAGCAGTAATTATAGTCGTCCAGGTGATAGCCGTCTTTGCAAGAGCATTCCATACCCGCCCCACCCATCTCGGTGGAACCATAGGCAAGGGAGACAGGACACTTCCAGACGCTCTCCACATAGTTGCGGTACACATCGGTCATGCGGTCGCCTGCCGCCATAATCAGCCGCAGAGGAAAAGTGCCTTCCTTCTCCGCAATCTCGCTGAAGCTGACAAGCCACGTGGGGTCCGCCGCGATGACGTCGTACCGGTATTCACCCATCCGGGAATAGATTTCGCGCGGATGAAGCTTACCCACAGCGGAGCAGAACACGCCCAGGTATTTGCAAGCCAGGAAAGTAACCGTACTGCTGAACCAGTACCCGCCATCAAACGTGCAAACTACGCGCGCACCGGGTCGAATTCCGTTTTCGAACATTGCCGCGGCCTCATAACGGGCGGCGAAGTCCAGCTCCTCGTAAGAAAAGTAAACCCGCTTGGGCCCCCCGGAGGTTCCGGTGGTTTCATAAACCAGTTCGGGCTCGCGGCACAGAAATTCCTCGGCAGGCAGCGTACGCAAGTCATCCTGGGTAGTGAAGATGTCGCCCAAATCCTCGGGGCAGCGTACACGCCTCGGATCAATACCCTGTTCGCGCAATTTGCGTGCAAAAAACTTCTGGTGCTCGGCGGCATAACGCACCACCTCGACAAACGACTCCGACCGGATCCTCCGGACCACGGGGGAGGGAATGTATTTGCCCCAGCGCACCAGATCCGGTACGGAGTCACCCACCAGGGCACGTTCAATGAATTTCCGAGCTTGACTAAACATTTTTGGTCTACGGTCCGTGGTCCGTTTCGGCGAATCGGGGGATCGGCAGATCCGGTAATCTGTTGAGCAAAATAATCAGCCAACTGCTCCTGTTATTTGTTCGCCAGATCGCCCGGTCATCGGATCAACCGATGCTCGCAACCATGGACGACTTTCTACATTAAATATGCCGACTCTCCCGACCGCAGTGCAGGTGTAGCAAACAGGTCGATATACGTCGCTTTTTCGAGTAATGCCATCGCCACCTGGGCAATGGCATGCGCGGCATCAGGGCGCGACCCGTCGCGGGCACGGCGCCGGATTTCACCAAGCTCATCAGGGGAGGAGAGCAGTTGCGACGTCAAGCGCGGTATGTCGTTCAATGTCTCCGCGTGCAGCGCCACACCATGCTCAGCCAGATAGCGGACGTGCCGCTCCTCCGGCCCCGGAATGGGATGGGTCAGGATCATCGGCAATCCCGCCGCCAGCGCTTCCGCCACGGTAAGCCCTCCCGGCTTGGTGATCAAGAGATCGGAAACCGCCATCAATTCCGGAACATTTTCCGTCCAGCCAAACAGGTGGAGATCCACCGCCAGCCGCCCGCGCAGCAATTCAAGACGCTGGCGAAGGAAGCGGTCACGGCCAGCCACGGCAAGAATCTGCATGGGCGCGTCGCAAAGCTCCAAACTCGAAATCACAGTGTCGAGTGGCACCGGCCCCATGCCGCCGCCCATAACCAGAACCACCGGCCGCCGCGCGTCCAGCCCCAGCGCTTTCATCAATTCGTTTTTATCGAATGGCAGTGCAAACGCAGGATCCACGGGGATGCCGCATAGCAGGACGCGATTGGATAGAACACCCCATCCAATCAATTGCCCACGAGCTTCCTCACTGGCCACACAGTAAGCATCTATTTCCGATTGAACCCAGGGTGGCTCAGTTTGAAAGTCCGTTTGCACCGCCAGAATGGGAGCATTGAACCACCCTTCACGGCGCCCCATCGCAGCGATTTCCGCCGCCGCTACCTCCGTTACGATGACAAGATGGGGAGCATAGTTTTTGATCTGGCGCATTACGTCACGGCACCCCCGGCGAAAAAACCAAGCAGGAGCCGTGGAGTGATACTCCTTGCGCTGGCGGCGCTCAAACATCCTCCGCCACAACCAGGGTGCGTTTCGCAACATCCACCAATACGGGTCCACGTAAACCCAATGGAACCATCGGCGGGCAGAATCGAGCGCGTCCACAACTTTCACTTCAACAGGATCAATACTGTCATACAGAGCACGCTGCACCGCCTCGGAGGCACGCAAGTGCCCTGAGCCCACACCGAGCGTCAAAATGCAAACGCGCTTCTGAATCATTAAAAGACTCCAAGATCGGGGTCCGGGATTCGGGGTTCGGGAACCGCGATTAAGAATTCGGGCCGAAATCCCATGTTTCGATCACCCCAATCCGATTATGTCTAACCAACACTTGGATCGGAATCCCGAGTCCCGAGTCCCGTATCCCGGCTTTACTCAAACCGGCGGACCAGCAACACCGCATTCAATCCACCGAAGGCAAAGGAATTGGAAACCGCCACGCGCACGGGTTTCTCCCGCGCCTCGTTGGGCACATAGTCCAAATCGCACTCCGGATCCGGCTGCGTGTAATTCGCCGTGGGCGGAATGACTCCCCGGACGATGGTCTGAACCGTCGCCGCCATTTCAATGGCGCCCGTGGCTCCCATCGCGTGCCCGTGCATCGATTTTGTGGAGCTGACGGCAAGCTTGGGGGCGTGATTCCCAAAAACTTCTTTGATGACCCGCGTTTCCGTAATGTCGTTCACGCGGGTGGCGGTGCCGTGGGCATTGATGTAATCCACCTCGTCCGGATTGACCCCGGCTTCCGCCAGCGCCATACGCACAGCGCGTGCCGGGCCATCAATGGAGGGCTGGGTAATGTGGCTGGCATCGGAACTCATGCCGAAGCCTGCGATCTCAGCATAAATCTTCGCCCCACGCTGTTTGGCGTGCTCGAGTTCCTCGAACAGAAGCATCGCCGCCCCTTCCCCCATGACGAATCCTTCGCGGTCGAGGGAAAAAGGCCGGCAGGCCCTGCTGGGATCTCCATTGCCAACGGCCAACACTCGTACTGATTCCCATGAGCGAATCATCCCGAACGTTATTGGCGATTCGCTGCCCCCGGTCAACATCATGTCGGCCATTCCGTATTTAATGATGTGGAAAGCCTCCCCCATGGCGTGCCCGGCGGAAGAGCAAGCGGTGGCGGTGGTCAGTGCCGGTCCCTGCGCGCCGAACTCCATGCAGATCTGGGAGGTGGCCGCGTTGTGCATGATCTTGGGGATGGTGAAGGGGTGCATGCGAGTGACTTGCTTCGCATAAAGGTTGTAATAACCGGAGTCAAAGGTGGTGGCGCCGCCCATGCCAGTGCCCGTCACCACGCCAAAACGCGGCCGTTCCTCATCCCGCAGTTGGATGCCGCTGGATTCCATGGCCTCTTTGGAGGCAATGAGGGCGAACTGGCTGAAGCGATCGAGCAGGTCGAGGCGCTTGGCGGGAAAATAATCGAGCGGTTCATAGCCGGGTATTTCCGCTGCGATCTGCACGCTCAACTGCGAAGGATCAAACTGCTGGATGCGCCGAATCGCCGATTTACCCTGTATGAGTGTGGCAAAGAAACTCTCAGCATTCTTACCGGTGGAAGCGAAGACTCCAATCCCGGTGATGACGACTCTCCTCACGATGGGCCCCTTGAACGTCGTGGATTAACTGACAGAAGCGGAAGGCTCACCTTTGGCCATCGCCACCAGGTCAGATACGTCTTTACCTTCCAACACGCGAGTGAGACTGTCGATCACCTGGCGGACACTCCTCATGTTCTGGGCAACTGTGTCGGGGATATCGAGCTTGAATTCCTCTTCCAAAGCGAAGAGGATATTCACCCCGTCCAGTGAATCGATGCCAAGTTCCGCAAACGTCGAGTCCACGGTAATCTTGCTCAGGTCCAGGTGTTGCTCTCGCGCGATAATCTCTATTACTTTTTGTGAAACGTCCATCGTTGCTCCTTATCCTACCAAGAGTTGGATGCGAGCCGTCGCCGTAGTGCCACTCTACGTAGAAATACCTATTGAATTCTGCGCCGTAAGCGCCGCTACTGTTTGCAACAATTCCGTAAGCTGAAAGGGTTTATCAAGTAATGCGTGTACACCTAGCGCCTTGGCAGCCTTCTTCTCGGGACCGCTCATAAAGGAAGACATCAGAATGATTTCATGCTTGGAATTCTGTTGGCGTAATTTGCGCAATAGTTCCAAGCCGGTTTCGTGCGGCATTTGAAGATCAGCGATCACAATGCGGTATTCGTCATCGCGGCTCAGAACCTCGCGCGCCGCCAATCCATCAGCCACAGCGCAAGGGGCGTAGCCGTTCGCCTCCAGAACTTCACAGAGGAGCTCACGGCTTTCCTGATCGTCATCAACCACCAGAATCTTGTTCACCATACGCCTTTACAACCAAGGGTGGTTTAGGCAATGCGGGGGCCGAGTTGCAAGAATAATTATAACCCATTGAATTCATTATGATTTCTTAATGAAATGGATGAGCTGAAGGGCGGATTCACAGAAATACCATCTTTGGGTGTGGCATAATGCCACACTATACAGCGTTATTGTCTGCTTTGGGAGAAGCGGCTATTGGGAGGCCATTTTGTCGCATTCAAAAAACCCAAATAACACAAAACAATACGCATTCATATCATGCCAAGATAAAACTCCGGCCTCAGTCCACTGCTGCAATATGCCTCATGCAAAAGTAGTTATGTGGCGGGTAGAAAGTCCTTAAGTGGGGCAAAGGTGTAACCCTGTTTACGGGCGCCGGCAATGATGGCTGGCAGGGCCTCGACCGTCCGCGAACGGTCGATCTCGATGGCGCGCCGGGTCTCCCGTCCGTCGTGCAGCAGGATGACGGCTCCAGGCTTCAATTCGCCCAGGGCGGCCTTGATAATCCCGGGCACATCCTTTTTCCAGTCGTAACCCGTGGCTGACCAAAGGATCAGGTGCATACCTCGTTCGACCAGGGCCGGTACCAGCCCAAACCAGCGGGCTCCATAAGGCGGACGGAAGATACGCGGGCGAAAGCCAACAACTTTCTCGATAATCTCCTGGGTGCGATCAATCTCCCCGGCGATTCTTCGTCGGGACTTGAAGTACACAAAAAAATGCGAATAGGCGTGATTCCCAACCTCATGCCCCTCGGCAACAATGCGACGGAGGAGGTCGGGATGATTCTCCACGTTCTTGCCGCAAACGAAAAAGGTGGCGGGGACTTGCTGCGCGCGCAGGATATCGAGAATCTGTTCAGTAAACTGCTCCGCCGGCCCATCGTCGAAAGTCAGGGATATGCGCTTGCCCTCTTGCGGGCCACGGATCAGCACAGGGCGGAAGAATGTGGATGACGGTTCCGAGCAGGCCCACCAGAACCAAAGGCCAAAAGCCAGGCCCAATATTGCAAGGATCGCCGCCGTGATCATGAGCATGTTTTCCTTAACTTACAATGAGGCGGTAGGCAGTAAGCAGAAGGCAGAACATGGGGGTCAGTTTTGCCTCCGTGTGCTCCGTGTTCAATCTTTAGGGGCACGGAGGACTCTGCCCGTGGGCCGTCTGCTTCCCGCTTTCTGCTTTCTGCCTCCCCAGGCGCTCACAACAATCGCAAGAAATTCAGCCCTGATTCAAGTGCCAGCATAGGACTGTTGGTATAGGCACTTACCTCATAGGGACATCCGATTTTGCACCCCTTGCAGAAGTCCCACAAAGTTGCTTCCTGGGCGATGATTTTCTTCGCCGCTTCCGACGCAAAGATCTCCTTGAGGGGCGCCTGAGACTTGTGCAGGGTTACGAATGCGCAGGGCAAGTGAATGGCGCCATCGGGCTTCATGGAAATAAGCTTGGAGGGATGCCGGCACGGAAACTTCGGTCCGAATCCGCCCTGGCGATAGAAGTCGTAGTAGTGAGTGTAGAAGCGGACGTTCTTGGGGTACGACATGCGAAGTTCGCGCAGAAACATTTCCACCGTATCAAGGTCTTTGCCGTGCAGTTCCGAGTCAGGAAGCAGTTCCCCGTCTCGCATGACGTTGTGGACCGCCTCCGGGTGCATCACTATTTTGCGTTGCTTGCAGAACTCCGCAAGTTCAGGCAGGTCCTGAAGGTTCTCCATATTCACCGCGGCATTGATCTGCGTGGTGTAAGGCTTACGCTTAGCCAGCACAAAGTCGAGATTCTCGATGACTCTGGGCAGACCGTCGACGCCACGGCGTTTGGCAAATCGCTGCACATTGAGCGAATCAATGGAAACTTCCAGCATATCCAGCCGCGCCACACCATCGGCATGCTTCTTGATGAGCAACCCGTTGGTGGGCATGGACGTCCACATACCCTTGTCCGCAGCGTAGGCGATGTAATCGCAGGTGTTCGGGTTCAGCAGAGGTTCGCCGCCGGAAAAACTAAGGGCGAAGATTCCCATCTCGCAGAACTCGTCGATGCGCTTGAAAATGCGGTCGCGCGTGCCACGGGTCTGCAGGTCATTAAACTTGCCCTCTTCGCCAAAGATGCAATACTCGCAGAACATATTGCACATCAGGGTGGTCTCAAACATCACCATGTAGGGCAGATTGAAGCCTGACCAGAAAAGTTTTGCAGCCGATTTGGCAATATACGAATACTTCATTCCATCAACGCCTTTTTAGCAGAGCCCACGCCCGCCACCGGATTCGCCGCGGCATCGTCCGAATTTGCGCGTGACCTTCGGTGCTTTGGACTGTTCGTTCGCCCTGATGCAACGGCCTATTTCCAGAATAAACGAACTTGCGGTTTCCTGCCCGACTTTCTCCGCGAAACTGCTGCACAGCGCCTCGCAGGCCAAAGAGAAAAGGCGTGGCGGAGGGTTTTCTTTGCCATCTGGTATTGAAGTTCATGGAGAAACAACGCGGTAAACCCGCCACGTCGCGCCCCCCGAATCCCCAACCCCGAGTCCCGAATCCCGGGTCTTTTACACCAGCAATTTGTATTTCTCTGCTTTACGGTACAGCGTGCGCCGGTCGATCCCCAGAATCTCCGCGGTTTTCACCTTGTTCCCGCCGGTCACCTTTAATACATGCTCCATGTAGCGGCGCTCCACTTCATCCAGGGGGGGCAAATCCGCATAGAAGTCTTCCACGCGTTTGATCTCTCGGGTCTCGCTGCGCACCTTGTCGGGCAGGTCCTCCGGCACGATCACGCCCGTGCGATTGAGTGCCACTGCGGATTCAAGGGCATTTTCAAGTTCGCGCACGTTTCCCGGCCAGGCGTAATTCATGAGAACCGAAAGCGCCTGCGGGGAGATGGAAAGGGCGTGCTCGCGCTCCCGGCCCATCTTCTTCAGGAAGAGCTCCACGAGCAGGGGAATATCGTCCAGGCGCTCGTTCAGCAAGGGAATGTCAATCTCAATGACTCGCAGGCGGTAATAGAGATCCTGGCGGAACCTCCCCTCCTCCACACATTCCGCCAGGTTGCGATTGCTGGCGGCGATGATGCGCACATCCACTTTGACCACATCATTGCTCCCAATGCGGCGCACTTCCTGTTCCTCCAGGGTCCGCAGCACTTTCACCTGGAGCCCCGGGCTCATCTCGCTGACCTCGTCAAGAAAGACCGTTCCCCCGCTCGCTTCCTCAAATATTCCGCGCTTGTTTTCCGTAGCGCCAGTAAAGGAGCCGCGAACGTGTCCGAAAAGCTCGGTCTCCAGCAGGGTTTCCGTGAGCGCGCCGCAATTAACCGCGTAGAAACGTTGTTCGGCGCGCGGGCCATTATAGTGAATCGCCTTCGCCACCAATTCCTTCCCTGTCCCGCTGGCGCCATAAATCAGGACGGTGGAACGGGAGTCCGCCACCATGGCAATTTTCTTGTAAATCTCGAGCATTTTGGGGGAGTTGCCCACCAAGGTGGAAAGTTGGGCCTGGGTGCCGAGTTGCCGCTTCAGGCTGCGATTCTCCCGCAACAGTTTGCGATACCCCAGCGCCCGCTGAACCTGCAACAGGACTTCGTCAATCTTGAAGGGTTTGGAAATGTAATCGAATGCGCCGGCCTTCACGGCTTCGATGGCGGTTTCCATGGA
>JARLGN010000097.1 GCA_031292775.1 Acidobacteriota bacterium
CCCCTGGGAGAAGGGAAACCACTTCTTTTTGCGCGTGCGTGCGCGCTCAAAACATCCTTTTCCCTCTCCGAGGGAAGAGGGTGGCTCGCGCCACGCGCTTTCACCAGCGGGCGCGAGTCGGGTGAGGGGTTACTTTGTCGCGTTGTCCCTCACCGTCCTCATTGCATTGATAACCTTCCGCACAAACTCGTCCAGGTGCTCCAGAACCATGGCGTCCGGAATGCGTAACAATCGTATGCCGAGAGCGGGAGCGCGTAGGTAGCGTAGTTCAGCTTCCTCCGCTGTTCTTAACATGCCAACAACGTTATCGGCCATTCATATATCAGTTAATGCCCACGGGAAAAGCCGCAGACGAAGCCAAACGGCGGCTATGTCTGCGCTACCCCGCTAAGGTTCGGGAGTGTCTCAGTAGACCCCAGAGTTTCTGACCCCCTCACCCGTCCCGCCCCGGCTGATGACGGCGCCGGTTGCGGGCCACCCTCTCCCCCAAGGGGGCGAGGGCAGTGAATTTCCTCGATCTCCGCTGTAAACAGGTTGGCTTGACCGCCAGCCTGAGAAAGAGCCCCGCCTCCCCGCATAGCAAGCGCTTGTGCTGCACCTGATTCCCAATCTGGCGCGATATGTTTTGGACACGAGTGCACAAGCAACGCCCATGCCAGATCAAAATGAGTCATCGCGCTTCAGGGCGGCGGCGAGGGCCTGACGCATGGTTGCTTCGCACTCAGGGAAAGCGATCCAACTGTAGCTGTCGTTATAACCCTCCGCAGCATCTTTGGCCGTGGGGATATAACCGGGAGCGCATTCGCCATATCCCAACGTCATGACGAAGGATTCCGGCCGCAGGGCCTGCGCCCAGAGTTGGTATTGTACGAAACTCTCCGCGGGCATCAGAACGATTTGCGCGGGGCCGAAATCGATGGACGGGACGTCAATGTGGTGTCCGGAATCGGCACGCTGCCGCCAGCTCAACCCCAGCGCCGCATCGAAGCGGGCCACCTCCGGTTGCGAGTTGTCCGCGAGGGTGCGCCGGAAATCTTCCCCACTGAACCCGGGCGTATGGCGGGGCTCCAGTTTTAATGGAACACAGCGGAAGCCTATCTTGTTTAGAGGATGGCGCCTGGTCGAATTCCACGCAGCCAGCATGCCTTGATGCAGACGTTCGGCAAGAATAGGGCGGTTTCGGGGATTTCCGTCATTGAACTTGCCCGCCATGGTATCTCCGCTGCAGCCCGAGAAGTAGACCTGGGCGACAGAGGGCATCTCTTTCCGCCGCTGGGCGCGCGCCAGGCCGGGGAAATCACAGGAGACCTCTCCCTTTCCATAGTGAGCCATGGGATGGGTTGAGTAGCAGCTCATGGCGGCCAGAGGCTGCTCGCCATTCCAAAAGCTGAGGGTCTTCAGCCAGGGATCAATTAATCCGATGGGCATATTCCGCACCACCGGGTCGCGCTCCGCGCTGACTCTGCCCCAGGAGACTTTCCCGTCCGGGGTGACGTAGCGGCGGTTGGACGCAACCATTTCCACTTTCCCTTGTCCCGTCCCGATATGGGTGATGGAGCGCGAATGGGCCAGAGAGTTTCGAAGTGTGGAGGCCACGCGTTCCACCGTGCGCTCATCAAATTCCGGATCACACAGATCTTGCGCAACGTGATTCGCCTTTAGCAGTTTTTGCGCCACCACGTCGCTGTAAGCGGCATCGTGCTGGTGAACGCAACTCACCAGCACCCTTTCCTTGTCAGTCGCGGCGGCCTCGGCCAGTGCGGTGCGCCAACGTTCATATGACTCGTTGCGAATCTCACACCAGTCGACGGCCACCAGCACGATGGGCTTGCCGGAACCTGATAGAACCAGTCCATTGGCCTCAAGCCGGTCCACGATGGCCGTGGCGCGTTCGGGGCGGCCATTAAACAGAGGATTTCCCACGGGAGGCGTCACGTCCTCCGTGAACGAACTCAGGCGAAACTCCTTGCCTCCCATTCCACCACTGGCCACGGCAAATCCTCCTCCCAGAAATCCCGAGATCAACTTCAAAGTATTGCGGCGGGATAGACGGCGCGCATGATTCTTCATGGGAAAACCTCCTCACATACAGGAATGGAGCGGCGGTAGCACAGGGCGGCTGGACCGCAGTCAAATTTTCGCGGCCGGACGAAGCGACCCCTCACCCGACCTCCTCCGTCGGCCACCCTCTCCCCTCGGAGAGGGAAAAGCAACCAGTTGCCGCGCTCGCGCGCAGGACGTGACCCCTCATACGGCTCCGATTGCTGGAGTCCCGAAATCGGACCTGCGACGGCTGGTGAAAACGCCCGTCGCGGTCCACCCTCCCCGATTTCAGGGGTCCGATGGTCCGATCCGATCGGACCTGACATCGGACTCCCCTCGGAGAGGGCAGTTTAACTTCCGACCTTCTCCCAGGGGAGAAGGTGCTGAGGTACGAAGCGGATGAGGGGTCTCTTCTCTCAACCTCCTGCTTTCAACATGTACACGAAAACGTCTGCCAAAAAAATCCACGAGCTTGCAATGCAGTTCGGCGAGGCCGCAACCAGAGTCGTGCCATGGCCATCTTGGCCATGCCCCGGCACGGGCGGGACGCCCGTGGCACTTCGCGTAGTAGGCCGAACGCTGTTCGGCCCTACATCGCGCGCAAAATGTTTGCCCGGGGCGGTGCCCTATTGATGCGTCAACCACAGCAGCGGTTGACGCAGGGGATAGTTGCGGATGATCTCCTCCCGGGTGGGATCAGGATTCAGCCGATTCCATACGTTGAAATACTCCGGTCTCGAGAGAGCTATTCCCGCGAATAACAGGCTCGGCTGGCGGACCGGCCAGTCGTCCCAATATTCAACATCGTGGCGGTACGGCCATGAACTCTTGTTTGCGATAAAGGGTAGCATGAACGCCATGGCCTTTGAAAATCCCCGGCCATCCGGAAGTTGGTAGGCAAACAAGTTGTCGCCGGGCGTGGAGAGAATCTGGCACACGGCCGCCATGACATCCAAATGGAACAGACAATATCCGTAGGGCTTGGTTCGCGCCAGTTCAAGCGGGAAGCTGCCGTCGGCCGCAATCTGCTTGGGGATGATCACCGTCTTGAGCCGCTCGCGGCAGAACGAGGTAAGATCCGTATTCCCTGTGTAAGCGGCGAACTCGGCCACCTGCGCAAGCCAGCAGGTCCCGTGGTTATTCTTCTCCTCGCGCTCGTCAAGGCCGTTCCTCGAGGTGGTCATCCAGGAAAGGTATTCTGAAAACCATTTTCTTACACCATCTTGCTCCGCCGCTGAGAACCGGTTCGACCTCTCGATCACGGGAATGGATCGCGCGACTTCAACCAGGTGGAGGGTGTCGACGATGCCGATGCCCCTGCCCTTTGTAATGCCCTGAATGGCCTGCGCGTATTGCAGGTGGGGGTTCATCAGCGTCTGGGGATTAAGGAACCAGGCACGCAGATGACCGGCAGCATGATCTGCGTACTTCGGGTCCTTCGTCAGTATCCACGCCGACGCGAGCGCGGGAACCTGAAGGCTCAGGCGGATGAGGGCATGACGGTGCGCGGTAAAGTTGTGGGGGTTCGAAATGCCATCGCGGCGGACGTAAGGCCCCGAAGGATCCAGGGGATTTGGCCACCAGTAGTCGCCTTCGGAAAAGTAATCGTGTTTCCCGCCGGCGCTGCGTTGGGCCGGATACGCCGTGATGGTGATGGGCTTTTCCCGGAGATACTGGTTGGCGGCACCAATGATGCGGGGTCGATCAATGCGGGCAACGTCAGGGATTGCAGCGGACACCGAAGGATCAAATACTGTTTTCGAAACCGCCCGTGCGGCCGTGAACAGCGCCACCCCGCCACAGAAGGCCCGGCGTGATAGGAGGGTCATCCCACGCTCCGAATCCGCGCCTATCGGCATCCCAGCCGCCGGTATTTGCGGCAGTAGTAAAGCAAATCTCCACATGAAAAGCAAATGGACGTATCGAGCCGTAACCGGAGGGAGGCCGCCTGCTTTCTGCCTTCTGCTTTCTGGCATGTGACTACTTCCGCAACCCTTGGGTTTTGACCCCCTCACCCGTCCCGCCCCGGCTGATGAAAACGCCGGTTGCGGTCCACCCTCTCCCCCAAAGGGGCGAGGGAAGTAAATTCAAATTACCTCTCCCCTCGCCCCTTTGGGGGAGAGGGGCGGGGGTGAGGGGGTCGAGTCAGGACCAGTCAGCTTAAGTGAACAGCATTGTCGCTAGCCCGGATTATTCATGAAAGAGATAACGCCGAGACGACTTAAGAGCGTTTCACACAGAGTTCACGGAGCGTTTTATTGGCAAGAATGATCGATCTCGTTGACCACAGAGTGCACAGAGAAAGTATCGGGGACCTCTCCGTGTTCTCTGTTTGCCGTCTCTGTGACC
>JARLGN010000098.1 GCA_031292775.1 Acidobacteriota bacterium
GCCACCTCCACTTCGGTTTCGAGCGGCAATCCCAGTAGATCGTTGAAGTCGATGGCGAGGTCGGAAATCTGATTGTCCAATGCGAGCAGGGAATGCCGGGCATCGAGCAGGCTGGCTCGCGCCTTGATATTCGCCACTTCGAGCGCCTTGCCGCTCTGTACAGCTTCCCGGCTGTCCCGCGACGCTTCCTCGGCGGCAGTCACGGCCAACTCCGCAGCTCGTCTCTGCCGTTGCAGAATCAGGAGTCCGAAATAAGCCTCGTGCACTTTGAAGATAACTTCGCTTTCCGCCTGTTTCAATTGTGATTCGGCAATCCGTGTGTCGGCCTCGGCAATGCGATGGGCCTGCCGAATCTTGATCAACTGGGTAATCGGCTGGCCCACCGTTGTGGTCGAGAGGACGAAGTTGTTTCCTCCCTGGAGAACCCGGGTGTCCTCGAATGGCAGGAGCACACTTCCCAGAGACCCCAAGGAACCGCGCGGGATATCGAGGCTCTGCTTCTCGAAAAGATACGAATAATTCGCTGCTGTGGATACTTGCGGGAAATAGTCGGAGCGAACCGCCAAGCTCCTTCGCTGGTTTTCATCGACCTTGTGCCCGGCGATTTTCAGTAACGAGTTCTGGCGGAGCGCCAGGTTGATGGCCTCATCCAAAGAAATCTGCCGAGGCGAAACTCCGGCGCGCACAGGCAGGGCGGCAGCGCAGCAAAAAACCAAGCATAACCATACAAGATAGTCCTTCATGCATTCGCCTCCTGCGCTTCCGGTGATACCTTGGGCCGTTCCAGAAGCACATAGAGGACCGGCACAACGATCAGGGTGCTGACCATCGAGAAAATCAGTCCGACGGCGATGGTGCTCGCCAGGGGAGACCAAAGACTGGAGCCCGAAATAATCATCGGAGTTACGCCCACAGCGGCCGCCATAGTGGTCAAGAATATGGGGCGCAACCGGCGGCGGCCCGCATCGAGAGCCGCTACCTCGGGAGCTTCACCCTCAGCGCGCCGCTCGTTAATGTAATCCACCAGGATGATGGCATTCCGCACCACAATTCCTGAAAGGCTGATGAAGCCGACGTAAGCCGTAAATCCAAAAGGATTGCGGGTTACGATCAGGCCCAGGGCAGCGCCCAACAATGCCAGCGCGATGGAAACCATCACCAGAAGAGATTGTTTAAAGGAGTGAAATTCGAACATGAGAATAAGAAAAATGCAGACCAGGCTGACGATCAAGGCGTTCCGCATCTGGGAGAAGGTTTCGACGCGGGATTCCTCCTCCCCCCCATAATTGATTCGGTAGCCTGAGGGCAGCGATAGGCGCGAGATCTTCGGCCGGGCCTTCTTGAGGACTTCCGAAGCTAGATACCCTTCCGCCAGATAGCTGCGAACCGTCAGCGTCCGCATGCCGTTGCGCCTGACAATGCGGCTGGATTGCCATTCCGGTTTGAGATCGGCCAGCTCACGGAGCGGCACGCGCGCTCCGGTAAGGAGACCCGTCAGATAGGTATCACGGATATTGTCAAAGCTCTGCCGCCGGGCCTCGTCCAGACGCAGAACGATATCCACCGCACGATCTCCTTCCCAGAAGGTGGAAACCGGCGCCCCCTCAAAGCTTCCGGCCAACTGGTGAGCGATCGAGACGTTGGTGAATCCGAGACGGTTCGCGACCTCGGGGTCGATATCAATCGCGAGGCTGTAGGAATCGTCAAAATAGTCCTCATGAACAAATGCCGAACCAGGAGTAGCGCGCAGAATCTCCGTGACCTGCCCGCCAATTTCCTTGAGCTTGGGGATGTCTTCCCCGGTCACTCGCACCTCGACGGGGGCCTCCATAATCGTGCCTTGTTGCAGTTCCTTGACAATGACCATGGCCTCGGGACAGGTTTGGGAGAATTGCTTCCTCAGACGATACACGAGGATCGGCGTTTCCTCTGCCGAGGAAGTATTTACAAGGAACTGCCCGTAGTTCGTCGCCGGTTCTTGCGGGTTGACGTTGTAATAGAAACGTGGAGCGCTGCCACCCAGGAATACCGCATAATCGCGAATCGTGGGAATTTCGTGCAACTCCCCCTCAATGCGCCGTAGAACCATATCGGTGGCTTCGATCCTGGTCCCTTCCGGCATCCAGACATCAATGACAAACTGATTACGCTCCGCAAATGGGAAGAAGCGCGACGGAAGTAAGGGGAGAAGGGTCACGCCCGCCACAAATACCAGGACGCCGAATGCGGCGGTAAGCTTCTTGTGAGCCATGGCGAATTGTATCGCCCTGTCGTAAAGCGACTGCATCCATTCGAGCGGGCGGAAAGAGAACCCCTTCCTCGGGACCGCTTCCTGGCCCGGACCTGTGCTGTGCAATCCCTTGCGGATAAAGAAGCGGCAGAGAAGCGGCGTAAGCAACATCGCCACGATGTACGACGAGCCGAGGGCTACGGCGACGGCGACGGGAAGGGCCGAAATAAATTCGCCCACCGATCCCGTCAGCATCAGTAGGGGGAGGAACGCCGCCATGATGGTCAGCGTCGCCGTGAGGATGGGTATTGCCAGTTCGGAGGCGCATCGCAACCCCGCTTCATCCCGCGGAGCGCCACGGTCGAGCAATTCCACATAGTTATCCACCACCACAATGGCGTCGTCAACCACCATGCCGAGTACGACGATCAGGGCGGCAATGGAAACCTGGTGGAGTTCAACATGGAGGGCGTTCAAGACTCCGAAAGTTCCCGCCACTGTGACGGGGATGGCGATGGCGGCAATCGTGGCGACGCGAAATGGAAGCAGGATCATCGTCACCAGAATCACCGCGATAATCGCAATCCCGAATTCGCGCATGAAGTCGTTAATGCGCCGCTCCACCACCTTCGGCTGGTTGGCGATCAGCTTCATTTCGAGGTCGGGGGGAAGAAGCGGTTTCACCTCTTTCAGCTTCCCGTCAATGGCCGCGCCGAAGTCAACAATGTTGTACCCTTCCTGCATTTCAACGGAGAGCATCAGGCACTTCTCCCCGTCCACCCGCGTGGCGAATTCCGGGTCCTGGTATCTCCGTTCCACTTGGGCGAAGTCCCCGATGTAGACGGGGCGGCCCGTGGGAGAAACATCGACCATTACCTTGCGGATTTGGTCCTCGGTCTGGAACAACCCGGTTGGGCGCAGCGGAACAACCGTGCTGTCCGCCTTGAAAGTGCCCCCGTATTCAACAAGGTTCTGCTGCTTGAGGGCCTGCACTATCTTGAGAGGCGTCACGCCATATTGGGAGAGCCGCTCCAGGCTGCTGGTAAGGTATATCTGTTCCTTTTGGTCACCAATCCTCTTGATCTTCGAGACCGCCCGGACGGTCCGGAGTTGGTCTTCGATCCGCTCCGCATAGTCTTTCAGTTCGCGGTAGCCGTATCGTTGGCCGCTCACCGTCAGCAGAACGGCTACCGTATCCCCGAAGTCGGAGTCCACAATCGGACCGATTACCCCTTCCGGCAACTGCTCGTATTTCAACTCGATCAGGTCCTCCCGCAGCTTCGACCAAAACTTATCTGTGTCCTTGACCGCGTCTTCCAGCTCAACGTTGACGATGACCATGCCGGGACGGCTGGTGGAATAGGTCTTCTCTTTCCGAACTTCCTCGAAGCGGAGCACGCGCTCCTCAATCGATTTCGTGACCTGCTTCTCGACCTGCTCCGCCGTTGCTCCGGGGTAAAGGGCGATGACGAGTCCGGTCCGGATCGTGATCTTGGGGTCTTCACGGCGAGGCATCTTCAGCAGGGCATGCACACCCACCGCCATCAACATCGCGGTGAGAACGAGTGCAACCTGGGGATAGCGAAGTGAAAAACGGATTGGGTTCATGGTTGGTCCTCCAGTGAGGTCACCATCATTCCCTCCGTTAATCTTTGCTGCCCTGCGACGACCACCCAGTCCTGTTCACCCAAACCCTTTAGGATTTCGACCTCCTGGCCATAGACCGAGCCCGTGTCCACCCGGCGGGAGTGGACGCGCTTCTGGTCCGGATAGTAAACGTACACCAGCGTGACTCCCTGTGGGTCCCGCACCACGGCTTCTCCCGGCAAGCTCAAAGAGTTGATCATCTTGTCAGTTTGAATCTGGGCTTCGGCAATCATGCCTGCGCGGAGAGTAGTTTGGGGATTGGGAACCTTAATCTCGACAGTGAAGGTGCGCGAAGAAGGCTCCGCGGCAACGCCCACCAGGGTGACCTTTCCGCTGAAATTCGCGCCCTCCAGGGCCGGGATTTGGATCGTCGCCGATTGGCCGATCCTGATCCTTCCGATATCTGCTTCCGGAACTCCAAATCTCACCTTCACGGGATTCAGGTTCATGATGACAAAGGCGGGGTTCCCGGCCGCAGCCGTGTCTCCCAGTTCAATGAATTTGCGTGCGACAATCCCGCTGATCGGCGACAGCAGCCGGGTGTCCGCAACCCGTTTCCGGGCAACCTTCTCCTGGGCTTCTGCTTGCTTCAGCGCGGCCTGCGCGATGCCCTGATCCGGCCCTCGTGCACCTTCCGCCTCCACCCGGTAACGCTCGCGCGCCGCGAGGTATGCCGCTTCGAATTTCTTGAAATCATTGGGCGCAAGGCTCTTGCGGTCATAGAGCTTTTTCATCCTTTGATACTCGTCCTCCGCCTGGACGTAAGCCACTCTAGCCTGCTCCAAATTGGACACCGCCATGGCACGCTGATCGCTCGCGGCGTCGGCACCATGCTGGTAGTCAACAGGATCCAGGGCAGCCAGTTCCTGCCCGACCCGAACCGGCTCTCCTTCCTGAACTCCCACTCTGATGACCTTGCCGGAAACTTGAAACGCCGCCTTAGCCGTGTCGGCCGCTTCTACCGTACCGCTGGCGGATACCGCGATCGGACGGTTGATCTTATGGACCTTGCGGACACGAACCGACATCAGGTCCGGCGACGTCGGGGGTGCAGGTTGCCGGCTGCAGGATCCAAGTAATCCGATGGTGGGAATGAGAAACAGGATGAAAAGATTGCGCTTACAAACTTCCGCGTCACGTTGCATCGTCCAAGCTCCGACCTGCAAGATGTCAGGCCGATGGCGGGAACTTTTGAGAGTGCGGACCGGCCTATTGTTGCGGACCCATGATAATCCCAAAATCCGGCAGCCGTAAAAGGATCGTCCCGGATAAGTGCCGCTGTCCTTTCTCACAAAGGACGCGTTCGGGGCAATGGCTGGACTCAGGATGGGCACAGACAAGCCGGGAATCATGCGGCGTCAACCGGTATCTCCGTTTTCATTTTCCGGCCGACCGCTAACCTACAGGCGACCGATCTTGAACGCAAGGTTCGGTAGTCCCCTGCACTTTTACCGACCTCGGCGGGCGTCAGGTTCACGTTTCCGGCTGCTTGGTAATTCTCAACGAGCCGTGACCATCTGAACTTCGGAAGTACTAGGAGGAGTATCTTCACGGGACTGATCCCCGGGGTGGCCCTTTCCCGGCAAGCGTGGGCGACCTATCCACGTTGTTTGGATCGCGCGAAATGTGATCAAGCCAATCGGGGCGAAGGTGGGCTTCCCGAAGATCCACTGGCGCGCGCTGAGGTACCGGAATAACCCGGCGATGCTGAATGCTGGAGTTGACGGCGGTGCGAAGGGCTACCTGTGAGCTTTTCAAAGAATGGCAGGGGTGGAGGGACTCGAACCCCCGACCGTCGGATTAGAAATCCGATGCTCTATCCAACTGAGCTACACCCCCGCAATTCTCTAGCTTACTTCAAATGGAGTGTTTTCATCAAACCTTCATCACACGGGATTGGCAGTGGGCAGCGCCGGCACCGAGGCCTCGTGCTATTGTCCCTGCTTTCGGGACTGGAAATAGCTGCGAAGAAATTCGCCGATATTCTTTTTCCCCGGCATCACGGGCCGCTGGACCTGCACGTACTTTCCTCCCCTGACCAGCGCCACGAGCGGAGTGAATTGTGAAAGGATGACCAGGCCTTTCAGGGAGAGGCCATCCAGCAACTCGGGGTAGTAATCCTCATGTTCCGCGGGAGCAAAATCACACGCAAACAGCACGATGCGGCCCTCCAATTTCGATTTTAAGGCGCGGAATCCGTTGAGGTCGTAGAGCGTGTAATTGTTGATGGCCCGCAACCCTTCCGTGGCCAGGAAATTATCCGCCTGGTGCGTGGCGTTGCCACAGTAGTGGAGGCACCCGCCGCCGAAGGCTTTCAGAATACGTGAATTGCATGGGACCACGAACTCCTTATAGGTTCCGGGAGACATCAGCACCGCGTCATCGTCAGAAAACCAGATTCCCGCATGCCCGCCCACATATACCTGTTGATCAGAAAAGCAGTCGGTCAGGGGTTCGCCGATCACTTGCTTCTGGACCTTGACCCAGCGGATCAGCGTTTCCGTGACCTTATCCATCAGTTCGTGCATGGCGCCGGGATGGTCCTGCATCAGGTAGATAAGCTTGTCGTATCCCATGAGCTGATTGGCCGTGGTAAGCGGACCTTGGAAATCAGTAATCCCGACAGGAAGAAAACTGTCCGCCCGCATGGCGCGGAGAAACTGAACGACTCGCGGCATCAAGCCGTCTTTCTCCGGATCCGCGATCTGCAAATTCTTGACGTCCTCGGGAGTTCGCACCGGGTAATGACACGGGTTCACTGTGGGATCCAACTTAGGTGGAAAGTCCACCTGGCAGCCCAGTGCCGAGGCGGCAACCGCCGTTCCAAACCACGGCATCAGGTAGGGAACAAAATTGTCGTCAATGTCCTTCAACTGTTCGTAACAGTTTCGCTCCTGGAAATCGATCATCACCTGGGGGTCGTCATAATACCGATCGGGAAAGGTCGCAGGATTCATGCCGAAGGCTGTGTAGAGGGCCGAATTCACAATGAACGGCGGCTGATCAATTTCTTTGAAAGCGAAAACGTCATCCGTCTTAGCTTGCACCTTTTCCAGCCTCTTTTCGAACCGAACACGAAAGTCCTCGCGTTCAGTGCTCGACAAAGGTGTTATCGCGGAGAGTGTTTCCATGTTCTACCCCCGGGGAAGATTTACGTTGCCATGCCGAGAGCTTTCTGCCCCGTCGCCTTAGTTTGAATTGGCGATATGGACCGTCGTGCTGAGCGGCGTGCTTTGTGATGAACCACCGACAGAGATTTTATAATCGCCGGAAATGAGCTCCCAACTATTCTTTTCCACATTGAAAATGGAGAGATACTGAGGGTCGACACTCACTGTGACGATCTTACTTTCGCCCCTGGTGAGTGGGACTTTCTCCCAACCGATCAGCCGCTCAAAAGGCTCTCCCGCGCTTGCTGGCAGTAGTGCATAGACCTGTGCAATCTCTGCGCCCGAGCGCTCTCCGGTGTTCGCGATTTGGAATGTCACCGTTAGTCCTTTGCCTGGCGTTGCGGTGATCGATGAATACGCGAAGGTCGTGTAGGACAGTCCAAATCCAAACGGGAACAGTGGTGTTTTGCTCTCTGCCTCATACCATTTGTATCCGACTTTCAACCCCTCGTCGTAGTTGGCATCGAAAGGTGGAAACTCCTTGTGCACGTAATGCAGTTCGTTTTCCGGAACATACTTCAGCCCCGCCAAAGTGGGATGTGGCGTGTCTTCCAGCGCTTTGGGAAAAGTCACGGGTAATTTGCCGGAAGGATTCACGTCACCGAAAACGATATTTGCGATGGCTTCCGATCCTCGAATTCCCGGGTACCACGCTTCCAGAATGGCGCTGACCTTGTCGGCCCAGGGCATGGTTACGGGACCGCCGTTTTCGAGAACCACGATGCAGTGGGGATTGGCCGCCGCCACGGCTGCGATCAAGTTATCCTGATTGTGGGGCAGGGAAAGGTTGCGCACATCGAATCCTTCGCCCGTGTGCTGATGCACGAACACGATCGCGACTTCTGCCGCCGCCGCCACCTTGGCTGCACGGGCAATGTCCCCGCCGCCATCGAATGTGACTTGGGCTTTAGGCAGACGGGCACGGATAACCTTCAGTGGCGCCGACGGGTGCCAGCCGTAGGGATTGCCGGGCACGGCGTTTCCTTCCGCCGGAGTGACCTGGTCTGAACCGCTGCCTGACAGCACTCCGGCGTCAGCGTGTTCCCCGATGATGGCCACCGATTTGATAGTCGATGCGTTCAACGGCAGTTGGCCATTGGCGTTTTTCAGAAGCACCATGCCGAGTTCGGCGGATCGCTGTGCCACCTCGGCGCCGGTGAAGGGATTCACTGGTCGCAACACGGGCGCCTGATCGAATATCCCCAGCGCAATTTCCGTTCGCAGGATGCGATGTACCATGTCATTGAGGCGGGCCACGGGGACATCGCCTTTCTCCACTGCCGCCTTCAGTCCATCTCCGTAAAACTTTCCATCGGGCATTTCCTGGTCGAATCCGGCGCGTGCGGAAGGCACCGTGCTATGCGTTGCGCCCCAATCCGACATGACCCAGCCCTGGTAATTCCACGATTTCTTCAGGACGTCGGTGAGCAGGTAGGGGTCTTCGCAGGTAAAGGTGCCATTGAGATGGTTATAGGCGCACATCACCGTGCCGACGCTTGACTCCTTGATGGCGATCTCGAACGCCAGCAGGTCGGTCTCCTGCATGGCGCGCTTGTCGATGATGACGTTCATGATCTGGCGACCGGTTTCCTGGTCGTTCACCGCGTAGCGATTGATGTTGCCGATCACGCCCTGGTCCTGCGTGCCCTTCAACTCGCTGCCCAACATCTTGCCGATCAGCAGAGGGTCCTCGCCCAGGCACTCGAAGTTTCGCCCATTGCGGGGTTCGCGAATGATGTTGGCGGTCCCACCCAGCGACACGTTGAAGCCGAGGTCGCGGATCTCCTTGCCCAGCAGCGCGCCGAAATCGTACGACGCCTGCAAATCCCAGCTCGCGGCATTGGCCAAAGCTGAGGGAAGCGCTGTGGCGTAGCGCCCGGTGCGTCCAATATTCGCCACTCCCGACCTTCCATCGGACATTTGCAAATCCGGGATTCCAAGGCGCGGCACGCCGGGGATGTATCCCGCTCCGCCCAGCGATTTCTTTGCCGATTGCTCGCCAACGTCGCCGTGGACCAGCGATATCTTTTCCTCCAGCGTCATCTGTTGGATCAGCAGGTCGGCGCGCTTGTCGGGTGACAAGCTCTTGTCGGACCATGGCCCCTTCGGCGCGGGCTCCGGTTGGTGACGTGTCCATTCCTGCGCCCTTGCCAACGGAAGGCCGGTCAATAGGATTAATGCGACAAGCAGATTCATGAATCGGTGTAGAACACTAGAGGGGGAAATACTATCTTGCATGAATGTTCTCCTGGATATGGTGCGGGTCGGCCCGCGTTCGTGGGAAGGGTATGTCAGACGCGATGGAAAAACAAGCGCGCGTTCAGGCTGGC
>JARLGN010000099.1 GCA_031292775.1 Acidobacteriota bacterium
CCACCAGACAGGCACCAAGGAAGGAACGACGATCTTTTCTATCTTTCAACGGGCCTCCTCGCCATCGGTGGGTGGGATGGGAACACGCCCGGCATTATAGCGCCCTCGGACTCAGCGTTCTATGGCCGAAGCGCTGGAGCATTGCAGCGGAACAAGAAGGGGGCCCCGCCCCCGGCACCACAACACCGGGGACGGGGTTTGGGGGGAGTAACTCGCGTTGACCTTCCGAGGCAGCCGTTCTAAGCCGCACCCCTGTATTTCCGGTTGTGACTCACGCCGGTTTAACCTTGTATCAAGGCTATGGAGGACTGCATCAAGTCGTCGGCTGTCGTGATTGCCTTGGCATTGGCCTGGTATCCGCGCTCGGCCTGGATGAGCTGCGTGAATGCCGTGGCGATGTCCACGTTGGATTGCTCCAGAGCGCCTCCGTCCACTGATCCACGGCCGCCGCTTCCCGGTGCCCCCACACTGGGCGACCCGGAAGACAGGCTGGCTTCGTAGTCGTTTGACCCGACACGTTTCAGGCCGTCGTAATTTGGAAAAGACGCGAGCGCAATCTGGCCCAGGGGAACGGTCTTTCCGTTGGAGAAGACCCCGTTGATCGTCCCGGTTGAATCAAAATTGTAGCTCGACAAGGTCCCGGCACTATAACCATCCTGATTCTTGGCGGAGGTGGCGGAAGGTTGCGACGTCTGGGTAATATTGGGAGTTCCCGAGGAATCGTAGAGTTGCCAGTTGAGGCTCATGGTTTTCGCGCCATCGGCCAATCCACTGATATTGATCCCCGACAAATCTGCCGAAGGTGAGACCAAATTTCCAGACGCATCGAACTGCAACGTTCCGCTTGTTACCACCTGAGGGTTCCCAGTGGTCCCGACGTCCGCAGCAGGAATAGTGATCTGATAATTCCAATTTCCGGATGAGGCCTTATTGAAGTTGAACGTCAGAACGTGGCTGCCGCCGAGGGAGTCATAGACCGTCATGGAGTCACTAAACGATCCACCCGCGGCGCCCCCGGTTAAGGTCCCTGACCCAAATGATCCGTTCGCTATATCGGTCGTCGTGGTGATGGCATTTCCGGCAGTACCCGTGGCGCTGAATTGCAGCCCAAGCGAGTTGCTGGAGGCTGTGGCCGTAATGCCGGTATTGGCAGCGGTCCCTGTACTGTAGATGGTGCCGATCCCATCCGATCCCACCACTCCCCCGTTGATGGCTGCTCCCAGGTTGTTGAGGGTGTCTGAGGCGGTCGCCCCGATTAACACTTGGTCGGGCACCGTGGGGCCGGCAGAGAGCGCCGTCACAAAAGTATAGGTTGTTCCCCCGATCGTAGCCGTCTCGTTGTTGGCCGCATTGCCCGTCAGGGTGAGAGTCCCACTTGCTGCCGCCGGATTTGTCGACGAGGCATCCAGGTTCATATCCAGTTCCGCATCAGAAGTTGCATTGGGAGGATAGACTTGACCGCTGGAAATGGATAGAGGGGCAAGGGGTTGGCTGGTGCTGATGACGCCGTTTACCGCGGGGTAGCCCATCACGTTGGACCCGTTGCTGTCTATGAGTTGCCCTTGCGGGCTCAAAGTGAAATTGCCCGCGCGGGTGTAGACCTGCGTACCACCTTGATCCAATACAAAGAGCCCGTTCCCTTGGATGGCAACGTCCGTCGGTACGCCCGTTGTGGGAGTATTACCTTGAGTAAACGGCGATGAGACAGAACTCATTGTGGTGCCCGCCCCCACTTCCACCGGGTCACCGGCCCCGTCCGTCCCCAACATTTGATAAAACAGATCGCTGAAAACAGGCGTCCCCGTCTTGAACGCCGTGGTGTTCAGGTTGGACAGATCGTTGGAAATAACCGAGAGCGCCTGTTCCTCGGCATTGAGACCGGAAAGAGATGTGGCAAAGGATGACATGTTTCTTCTCCTAATTCGTTGTTGGCGTAGAAGTCGAGGCCGTTGACGAGGTGTTATACTGCTGAACCACCTGGTTGATATCCGTCACTTGTTCGAGCTGATTCAACTGCACAAGCTGCGACATGAAGGTCGTTGGGTCCATGGGCTGCGTCGGATCCTGGTTTTGGATTTCCGCAACCAGCAGGGTCATGAATTCACTGGGATCCACACCAGTCGACGAAGCTGATGAGCTGCTGTTATTGTTGTTCGTAGTAGGCGTCGTGGCGTCGTATTGATGAATACCGTTCATTACCATGGCAATAATTCTCCTTTGGCGCGGCTAAGCTCGAACGCTCAGCCCGGCTGCCGCACTTGCTATTTCCTCACCCTCTAAAGAACTTCTAGCCGCGGTTCGGGACTGCGGGGGGCTGCCCCACGGCAGAACCTGTTGCTGCTGCGATGGGGAGGAATCGGAGTGCTGACCTTGCCTCTCTCCCCCGCTCATCCCTCCCCCCGCGTGATCCTGGTAAACCGCAATGTTTTCCACGCGCAGGTTCCGCTCTCCCAGAGCTCGTTCGAGCGAAGGTAATCCCGCCGAGAGCAATGTGTGAGCTTCCTGGCCCTGGACATGAATCTCCGCCCCCACCGATCCTTCGCGCACAACAGCGTGAACTTCCAGGGGGCCCAAAGCGCCGGAGCGAAGTTCCACGTGCATCTCCGCGCCGCCGGCAGAGTCATTAATCGAAGCCGACCGCACAATTTTCCCTGTGCCGCCATCGTAGTTCTGCCAAGCGGAAAGTGTCGCAGACGGCTGATTGGAAGATGCTGATGGCAGCGTGTGGGGAGTCGACGTGATCGTATGGTTCGTGGGCAGAGTGGGCGTCTGGGCCGTCAGCAGGTTGGCGGATGAATCGACGGCCGGGCTATTGGCAATGCCGCAAACGAAGGGTTTGCTGCCGGAGGGATTGTCCCCTGACCCCGGCCCACTTTGCTGGCCGGATTTCCCCTGGCCGCTCGCGGACGAATCCGAAAGGTCGGAGTTGCCGGCGCTTTCGCCTGAACTGGCATACACAGCGCCGCTGGTTTGGATGCCCCGTGCTTCCGAAACCACATCTTTCTGCGAAGTCGTGGCCGGAGTGCCAGATTGTGAATTCGCGCCGGGTTGCTGGAGTGGAGCCGCTGCTGCGGGGTTTGAAGACGGAGGGTTCGCGACAGGATCATTTCCCTTTTGCCACGTTGAATCGGTGGATCCGCTGCTGGAAATCTGCGCGTAGTGGATCGTGTCCTTCATTGAATTGGTTACAAGGTTCTCGCCCTTTAGTGAGTCTGAGGTCCGAACTGAATCCGCAGAATTTGTGCGTGACCCACCGGTGGGCACGCCCGCCATTCCCGGGGCACCACCTTCTGAAGAATTCTCCGCAGACTTTCCCAATAGGTTCGAGTACTCAGCTAACTTCGGATGATCGGTTGCCGAGGGTGGCGTGGAAAGGCTGCTTGCGTCCTTGCTTGCCGAAGGGACCGAAAGTTCCGCTGGGGATAACGATAGTGTTGGTGTAGAGGAATCGCTTGCAGCCTGGCCCGCCGTGGGACTTTGCTCAGGGGCGAGTTGTTGCCACCCGGGATTCGGATTTTCGAAAGAGGGCGGCGCTTGTAATCCGGGGCTGGCCCCTGATGCTTGTCCTGTCCCCGAACTGGAGGATTGCGCGTCTTGTGATGGGGATTGCACGCCACCTGCGTTTTGCTCAGCAGGCTGGTTGACTGTAATGACATTGGGCAGGCCCGGAGCCAAATTTTGCGCGTTTACGGACGCGGGGGAGGACGTGTCCTGTGATTGGCTTTGCCCCGCTGGCGAGAAGAGCCCGTCTGGCTGATTAGCAACTTGATCTCGCGCGCGCACATTGGATCTTGAGGAATCGGCCTTGGCACTTCCCGTCGGAATTACAGCTTGGCCCATCCATGTTGACGATGCGCCTGGCGCTGCCGCACCCCTCATCGCTCCTGCGAGCGTTCCAGAGTTTGAGCCAGTGCTACCCGCCGCAGTGATGAAACTCGAAGTAAGATTGGGTAGTGAGCCGGAAGGTGATTCGGGAGTCTGGCTGCCCGGGGAGTCCACCCCTTCCGTGCTCAGCGCGGCAGCCGGAGTGGGCCGGACGAGGTTGGTGACGAAACAATTGAAAAGGACTCCTGCCATGGAAGTGGAATCAGCATTGCTGCCGGTGGCCCCTTTTGCACGCGATGATACTTTGGGGGTAACTGAAGAACCATCCGGGGCCGAATCAGGGATGTTCTCAATTGCACGGCCAAGGGTTGCTGCGAACGTGTCACCACCAGCGGGCGTGCCCTCAAGGAGAGTTGATGCCGTCGGCGTCGGGGTTGCTACGTCAGCGGATTGGACCGGAAGGGTTTCCATAGAATCGCCAGCCGCATAATCGCCGGCTACCAACCAAGAAGCATGGACACCACCAAACGCGCCATTGATCGTGGGGAATACCTCTAAGGCACGGAAACCTTTGAGAACTAAAGTTTTTGGGGTATATGCCGAACATAGAACAGAGGAACCTGTGGAGAGGAAAGAGTGTCGGGCCGGGAAAGGTTTGCCGACTGACTGGGCAACTCCTGACACTAATTGCAGAATATCCGGAGAAAATCCCTATTGCTTGGAAAGAGGAGGGCCGATCGTAGCGTCGGCATCCAGCCGGCAACTGCCTCCAAGATGGCGGCACATCGCATTACTGGGCACTACCCACGCATGCGGTCGCGGAGTCGTAACGGCAAAAGCGTCACTACTGGCGGGAAGCCTGCACCGCACGCGTAATAAGAAACCTATCATCCATTTGCTGTTGTTCCCGCCGCGCTAGAATAAGTTGGTATGCGGCAAACTGGCGCTCGCGGAGATTCTCCAGAATCTTGCGCTGCTGCTGGGCCTTGCGAAACATCTCGAGCTGGCGCTGTCGCAAGTCCTCGAGTTTGGCAATATGCTCATCCAATGTGGTGATTTTCCGAATCCGCGCGCTGTCGCAAGCCAATTCATATTGCATTTCCACAGCGGTCATTCCCTGGTGCAGTTTCTTCTGTGTCTCAGCCAAAGCCTTGACCCGATCCCGTGTTGCTTCTTCCCGCTGCTGCTTTGACTTAACCACTTCGCGGGTGATCATCTGAAGGCGTTGGCGCTCGCGCTGCTCGAAACTCTCGCGACACCGGAGCACGGCTTGTAAGGAGAATTGGAAGGGCATGGAAGCGCTCTATTTTGGATTTTGGATTGGACAACCCAACGCGGTTGCCGACCGCAACCCAACAAGGTATTCACCACGGAGGCCACAGAGGTCACGGAGAGCAGAGGAGAAAAGACCGCAGGTCAACAAATAGCGAACCGTGATTTCTGCCCGTGCAATGAGAAGTCCTTTTCTTCGCGGCGCGACACGAAAATCGGATTGGGTAGTACAGACAGTGCAACCCGTTTTCGACTGCTGCTGCCCCCGCACTGCCTCCGGATTTGAGACTCTGCGGCATTCAACGGCCGCACGCCGTCCTTAATCCAAAATCTAAAATCCAAAATGGGTTACCCGGGCAACGACTGCAATGCTGCCAGGGTACTAGCGAGGGACGCCTTTTCATCCCCGCGCTGCTGAAGGAACTTGGTTAGAGCCGGCATAACCTCAATCGCCTGGTCCAGAACCGGGTCGAGACCTTTCTGGTAGGCGCCTACCCGGATCAAATCTTCTGAGGCGGTGTAGGCTGCCAGGAGTTTTCGCAGCCGGCGGGCTTTGTCCAGGTGATCACGGCCGCAAACGACGGGCATCAACCGGCTCAGGCTATCGAGGACGTTGATGGCCGGGTAGTGGCCTTGGGCGCCCAGGCGGCGATCCAGAACAATATGACCGTCAAGCAGTGCGCGGACGGCATCCACAAGAGGGTCCTGCTGGTCATCTCCTTCCATGAGCACGGTATAAAAGGCGGTGATGCTCCCACCGTTGAAGTGCCCCGCCCGTTCAAGGAGTTGCGCCAGCATGGTGAAGCATGAGGGAGTGTAGCCTTTGGCCGTAGGAGGCTCACCTGCCGCCAAGCCGATTTCGCGCTGCGCCATGGCAAAGCGGGTCAAGGAATCGACAACCAGAAGAACATTTTTGCCTCGCATGGCGAAGTATTCGGAAACCGTCGTGGCTACCAGTGCCGCGCGGATTCGCAATAGAGGAGATTGGTCGGAAGTTGAAACCACGACCACCGAGCGCCGTCTGCCTTCTTCCCCCAGCGTTCCTTCCAGAAACTCACGCACTTCGCGGCCGCGCTCCCCCACCAGCGCCATAACCGTTACGTCTGCCGTGCTCCCACGAGCCATTAACCCAAGCAGGGTGCTCTTTCCGACCCCACTACCACCGAATACGCCGACCCGCTGCCCGCGGCCGCAGGTCAGAAAAGCATCGATCGCACGCACCCCGCAGCCTATGGGTTCACGAATCGAAACGCGGTCAAGCGGCAACGGCCCGAGGGCGTGCAGTGGCCAGTCTTCGCGGGCAATGTAATCCGGCCGGGAATCAAGCGGTTTACCCTGGCCATCAATGACGCGGCCCAGCAACTCATCTCCCACCCGCAGTGTCGGCTTGGCGCCCCAGGTAGCGATGCGGTCCCCATAGCGGATGCCACTCAGCCTCTCCAAAGGCATCGAAAGGACGGTGCTGCCGCGAAAACCCACCACCTCTCCGGCATGGGGCTCTCCGCCCGGGCCGGAAACCTCACAACACTCACCGAGCGAGCAGAACGGTCCCTCCGATTCCACAATGTGTCCCACGGCTTTGGTGACCCGGCCATACCAACGTGCGGTGGAGAGGTTTTCCAAGCGCCGGAAATAGGGAGCCAGAAGTACAGGGTTGTTCATAGAAATTCAGTGGCGAGTGGCAAGTGACGAGTGACAAGCAGGAAGGTTTATCGCTTGTCGCTCGTCACTACCTTTCAGGTCTTCATAAAGCCCCAGTAGCGGGCGACGAACAGTGAGCTACAGGCAGAAGCTTCTTCGCTCGTCACTTGTCACTCTTAACTTTTCACTGCTCTTTCGGTTTCTGGGCCAGTAGATCAAAAAAGCCCTGCTCGATTTCCTTGAGTTGCGATTCGAGTGTCAGGTCCGTGGAACCCAGTTCAGTTTCCAGGATGCAGTGCCCCAGGCCGAGCGTGGCATCGCCCATCAGTTCAGGAAGGGACTGCAAATCATGCTGTTGCGAGAAGAATCCCTGCCAGGCCTGAACCTGATCAGGGTGAACGCGCAAACGGACACGTGTCCCGCTGACTACGTTGTCGAGCCCTACCCGGACGACTCCCGCCAGGAGCAAGGGATCCACCTGTGCCTCCCGGTGCAAGATCTTCCGCGCGATTGCCACGGCCAAAGCCACCACTTCTGCTTCCACTCGGTGAAAGTAAGTTTCCCGTTCGCGGGCGAATTCGCGAACCGCCAGAACCAGCGATTGTTTCTCGCCCGCCAACTTCTTTTCAAAATCCGCCAGTCCCTGCGCCAAGCCTTCGTTCCGTCCCTCCGCGCGTGCGCGTGCTTCTCGCGTTCGAATCTGATCTTCGCTAACTGGCGGGGGACCGGATGGCGTGGTGTCAGGAGTCCAAAGGCCTTCCAGAGTAGAACTGTTTCCTCTCGACGCTGCCGGCATTGGTGCTGCGCCGGGAACCAACGGGGGTGGGTACACATACGCTTGCGCGTGCGAATCCACTTCGTTGGTGGGCGGGTTAGGATTAGACAACATAGGCATCATCCCCAAAGCTCTTCAGAGTCAACTTTCCATCCGCTTCGAGCTTACGTGCCTGCTGCACGATTTCTTGCTGCGCTGTGGCCACTTCCCGGGAGCGGACAGGCCCCAGAGCTTCCATATCCTCTTTTAACATCTGGGAAGCGCGGGAAGACATGGTCTTGAAGACGTGATTCTTCATGTCTTCTGATGATCCCTTGAGGGCCACGGCCAGCGTCTTCTTGTCCAGATGACTCAGCAGTTCGCGCATACTGCTTTCCGGGACGGAAAGGAAATCTTCGAAGGTGAACATCAGATTTCGAATGCTGAGGGCCAGCTTGGGATCATCCTGCTCAATTGTCTCCAGGATGGTCTTGACGCTGGTGGGCTCAACGCGGTTGAGCATTTCGGATACGGCTTTAATGCCGCCATAGGCACGGCGATTCTGTTCACCCAAGGCTCGGAGCTTCTTATTGAGAACAAGAGAGATCTTCTGGACCATTTCCGGTGAGAATTGATGCATCTCGGCGAGTCGCCGCACAACTTCCGCGCGCGTCTTCTCCGGCAACAGCAACAGTACTTCTGACGCCGACTTCAACCCCAGATGGGCCAAAACCAGGGCAATGGTTTGAGGATGCTCACCTTCCACGAACATCACGAGTTGCTGCGGGTCAGCCCTTTGCAACGAGTCCAGGTTTGTGGCCCGAGCTTCCTGATAGCTCTCAACCTGCTTCAGCAAGCTTTTTGCTCCGTCCTCACCAAAGGCCTTGACTAAGAGGGTTCGGGCATAATCAGCCCCGCCTTGCGAAACGTATTCCTCGGTAATGGTGAGTCGATAATATTCCTGAAGGATTTGGGACGCGGTTTCCGGAGAAATGTACTCCAGGTCGGAGATTTCCTCGGTGAGCATTTGCAGATCATCTTGAGGCAGGTTTCTATACACCAAGCTGGCGGCTTCATCGCCTAAAAGGACGAGGAGAATGGCAGCCTTCCGCAGCCCGTGCAGGTTTTGAGCTGGTGGGTTTTTTGCAGTTTCTATGGCTGCCGTCATGACTTACCTTCCTGCCGCATCCAATTCTGAATCAAGCGGCTGGCTGCTGCCGGTTCTTTCTTAACTTTCTCTAATAGGTTCTTCTTCAACATGACGGCCTGCTTGGTCTCCATGGGAGAATCCCCTAATTGTGACATTGAGGCTTCAAGTGCGGAGGCGTCCTCGCTTTTCACGGCGGCTCCCCCCGAGGGACTTCCAGGCAAGGCCACACGAGCAACTTTGGCCACCCCCAATTGTTTGGGAAGCTCTTGGAATGTGGTCACGATTTGGCGCTTGATGGGACGCAACACCAGCATGTAGATCAGCAAGAACAGCAGGATGAGTGCCCCGTAGCGGATAACGTTAATCCACTTGTCCACGATGGGTACTACGCGCTCAGTAAGGGTTGGAGCGGGAAGCTCCAGGGGCAAAACTTGAAACGAAAGATTCTCCACCGCCACCTTGTCGCCACGCGTGGCATCGATCCCAATTGCTGCCGCCACCAAATCCCCGATCTGCTTCATCTCGTCCGGCGTCCGCTTCCGGCGAGTTTCCACTTTCTGGCCATTCTCTTCCTTGGTGTCTGTCGCGTCATCCACAAGTACGGCAGCGGTAATCCGCTTAAGATTTCCTGACGGCAGCGTGGTGTGGCGGACGGTTTTGCTTACGGCGAATGTCTTATTTTCAGAGTGGAGACCCTGCGGCTCAGCGTCCGCCGGGGCGGCTGGCTTTGCGGCGGGAGCGGGCTGCTTTCCGGGGACGTTGGACGTTGTTCCAGGAGTGCCTTGCGCGCCGGTCTCGCCCACGCTCTCCGTGGAAATCTGGGAGGTCAACACCACCGCGCCGTTCGGATCGTAGGTCTCCTGCATACTGTCACTGGTAGCCATGTCGTACTCCACCGTAACGTTGGCACGAGCTTTCCCCGGCCCCACGACGGGCTCCAGGGTGGCGACAACCTTGCGCGCAAGTGAGGTTTCAAAATCTGCCCAGGACCGTGGGCGGCTTTCCGTGCCGCCGCGCGCCAGGATCGGCATTCCACCATCGGCGTTAATCAGCGTCACGTTTTCCGGCTTCAGGTTATCAACCGCACTGGCCACCAGGTGAGTGATGGCTTCCTGCGCATCGTCGCCGAGCTTCCCAGCGCGAAGCTTAATGACCACGGAAGCCTTTGCCTCGTGCTCCTGCTCCGTGAAGAGCGATTCCTGCGGCAGCACCAGGTGGACTCGCGCTGCCTCAACGTCTCCCAGGGTTTGAATCGTTCGCTCCAGTTCGCCTTCCAGCGCCCGTTGGTAGTTCACCTTTTCCGCGAAATCGCTTCCCGCCCAATTCGGCTTGTCGAAAAGTTCGAACCCCAGTCTGCCCGACTGCGGCATCCCTTCCGAAGCCAGATCGAGGCGCACCTTATCAAGCTGGTCGGCAGGGACACTGATGCCTGTCCCATCGCTCGTCAGCTCATAAGGAATGTTCTTTTCCGACAGCCGGTGAGATAAGGCCTGCGCATCGCTGGAGGACAGTCCGGAATAGAGCGTTTTGTAATCGGCCTTACCAAATAATGCAACGAACACCCAGACTGTCCCCGCCACGGCAGCAGCCCCGACTGCGATCGTGATCTTCTGGCGGAGCGTGAGGCCCTTCACGAAGGTGACGATTTGGTTGATTATCTGGTCGGCGTTTACAGCCATGATCTAATAAACCTAAAATTGCATCTGGGAAATTGTCTGGTACGCCTGCACGATCTTGTTGCGCACCTGCATCATCATCTGAAAAGTGAGATCCGCTTTCTCCACCGCCACCATGGTGGTGTGAAGATCCTGCCCGTTACCTTGCAGCACACTTGCTACCTGCTGGTCGGCCCGGGATTGCACCTCCTGGACCTTATCCATCGCGCCTTCCAGCGTTTGGAAGAATTCCGACTTGCCGAGGGCTGGCTTGCGAACGTCCAGTTGGACGTTTCCCCAGTCGATTTGTGGTAGACCCGAAATTGTATTGCTCACAGCCATGTCCCTTCTGCCAAATCCAGGAGTCGGAAGACAGGAGTCAGGAGTCAGAATTGAGAAGGCAGAAGCAACGCAACCTAAGCGAAATCGTTCTGCCGCTTCTCTCGAATTCTCTTGCCGCCTCCTTCAGGAGGCCGCCCTGGGGCTCAGTCTTGCTCTGGCCTGTGACTACTTCCGCAACACTTGGGTTTTGACCCCCTCACCCGTCCCGCCCCGGCTGATGACGGCGCCGGCTGCGGTCCACCCTCTCCCCCAAAGGGGCGAGGGAAGTAAATTCAAATTACCTCTCCCCTCGCCCCTTTGGGGGAGAGGAGCCGGGGGTGAGGGGGTCGCAAGGCTTGCCCACCGGCCGGCGACTAACACAGGTCACAGACTATTCAATCCGGCCCCCGCCGGTGGCAGGGCTATCTTCTGACTCCTGGCTCCTGACCTCTGTAACTCCTACGTAAGAATTTGCAGCGTTTCCGAAATCATTCCCTTGGTGGCCTGCACTGCCGCTACGTTCAACTGATACGCCTGGGCGGCCCCCATCAGGTTCACCATCTCTTCCACTGGATTTATATTGGGGAAAGAGACATATCCATCGGCATCCGCATCCGGGTGGCCGGGTTCGTACCGGCGCACGGCCGGCGCCTTGTCCGCCACTACCTTCTCCACTTTTACGCCACGCGCGTGCAGGTCGCCGAAGCGCGACAAGGTCTGCGCAAACTTGCCCTGGCCGGGTTGCTCCGTCTCAAACACCACCAATTGCTTCTGGTAAGGGCCGCCACCGGGCGTGCTCGTCGTTTCAGCGTTCGCCAGGTTACTCGCCACCACTTCTGCCCGCACGCGCTCAGCGGTCAGGGCAGAGGCGCTTATATCAAGGACTCCAAAGAGGTTCATGGTTCTATTTCCCTTCGTTAATGGCCGATTGGACCATATGGATTTCGTTGCGAAGCAATTCCACCCCGGCGCGGTATTGAAGCTGAACCTGTGCCAGGGCTAGAGTCTCGCGATCCAAACTCACATTGTTGCCGTCAGGCCGCTCGATCAACCCCTTCACTTCATGTACATGCGGTGCAACCGGATCGCCTTCCAGTCGCTGCTCGGCGCGCCGCATCTCGCCGTCAAAGTCGACATCCTGGGTACGATATCCCGGGGTATCGACGTTTGCCAGGTTGCTGGAAATAAGCTCATGACGAAACGTCACCAGATCCAGAAAATGCTCCACGCGGGTCATGGTGGGAGATTCGATCCAGTTCATGCAACCCTCCGGGGAGGCAGACCAAATTCGCGGATCTTGTTACGCACGGTGCGCAGGCTGACGCCCAACATCCCTGCGGCGCGGGTGCGATTGCCTCCGGTAGCGCCCAGCGTTTTCTCCAGAAGAGTGCGCTCCAATTCGCGCAAAGTCAGCCCCGGCTCAATTCCCTCGGAAGAGGGATCGCCAATCTGAAAGCTGGCTTCAGGCAGAAGTTCCAGGCCCGCGACGGG
The DNA here is from genome assembly GCA_031292775.1 of Acidobacteriota bacterium. Classification (GTDB taxonomy): domain Bacteria; phylum Acidobacteriota; class Terriglobia; order UBA7540; family UBA7540; genus Bog-366. The sequence goes on from JARLGN010000099.1 coordinate 12,110, forward strand.
GCCGGGAGAAAGCGCCAAGGCACGGCGCACAAAGTTTTCCAGTTCGCGCACGTTTCCAGGCCACTCGTAGGCCTGCAACCGCTCCACAAGTTCCGGTGAGAACCGTACGACATTTGAGCGGGAGGCCGCCGCGTACTTGCGCACGAAGTGGTTGACCAGATCAGGAATGTCTTCGCTCCGTTCGCGCAGGGGTGGCAATGAGAGAGGAATCACATTGAGGCGGAAAAACAGGTCGGCGCGGAATTTCCCTTCCGCCACCATCGCCCCTAACGGCCGATTGGTGGTGGCGATTACCCGCACATCGATGGGCAACGGGCGGGTGTCGCCCAACCGGTCGATTTCCCGTTCCTGCAGCACGCGCAGCAATTTTGGCTGTAAGCTGAGGGGCAACTCGCCAATTTCATCGAGCAGTAAGGTTCCGGTATGGGCCAGTTCAAATTTTCCTGCCTTGGACGTCATCGCCCCGGTAAAAGCGCCGCGCATGTGTCCGAACAACTCGCTTTCCAGCAACGTGTCAGGGAAACCCGCACAATTTACCGCAACAAAAGGCCGCTGGCTCCGCGGGCTTGAACGGTGCACCAGGCGGGCGAGCAATTCCTTGCCGGTGCCGCTTTCCGCCTCCATCAGAATATCCGCATCGGTGCGCGCCACTTGCCGGGCGCGATTAAGCAGCCGCTGCGTGACCTCCGAGGTACCGATAAAATCCCCATTGTTCGGCGGCGGAGTCTTGCCCAGGCCCGAGCCCAAAACGCGCGCGGCTGATTCCTTTAATTGCTCGAAGGAGATCGGCTTGATCAGGTAATCGCAGGCGCCTTCCCGCATGGCATTTACGGCCTCCGGCACATTGGCAAACGCCGTCAGAAAAATCACCGCGGTCTGTGGCGCAAGGGCACGAACCCCCTGCATCACACGCAGCCCGTCCCCATCCGGCATTCGCATGTCGGTAACCACCAGTGGGCAGGGCGCCAGGCGGAAACGCTCCAACGCTTCGCTGGTTCCGGCGGCCGTTGTTACTTTCCAACCCTGCCTGCGGAAATTTGCTTCCAGCGCTGCGCGCATGGCCGCCTCATCGTCCACTACCAAAACCTGATTCATTCCTCAACTCCTTCAATGGGAAGTTCGAGTGTAAAAGTGGTTCCCTGCCCTTCATGGCTTTCCACTCGAATCGTGCCGCCGTGTTGCTCAACCACCTTACGCGTCACCGCCAAGCCCAAACCCGGACTGGTGCATTGGGTAGTGAATCCCGGCTCAAATATCTTTTCCAAATTCTCCGCGCTGATACCGATTCCCCGGTCAGCAAAGGCAACCGCAACAGTGGGATACGGTCCGTCATGGCGCCGACAGACGCGAACGGACAGCGTCCCGCCGGGACTCATTGCCCGAAAAGCATTAAGCGCCAGGTTGAAGAATGCCTGCTGGAGTCGCGAGGGGTCGGCGAGGATTGATATTCTTTCCCTCGGCGCCCGCCATTCGATTTGCATTTCCTTCTGCCGTGCCAATGGGCGGAGGAATTCCACCATCTCACCCACCAACCGCAAGAGGTCCACGGGAAGAAGCTGTGCCGGGGGCTGACTGTGGAAATGCAAAACGTTGTTTACCGTTGCCGCTAGTGAGCGCAGGCCCGCCTGAACGTGATTGATCCAGGATTGCAACTCTCCCTGGTTTGGCAGTGCATCAGCCAGCAGACCGGCGAAGAGTTCCAGACTTCCGAGCGGATTTCGAATTTCATGGGCGAGCAGGGTGGCAACCTCCGCCAACGCCTGCGTCCGGCGTGAAACTTCCCGCTCGCGTTCATGCTGCTTGGCCTCGGTCAGGTCGCGCAGGGTGAAAATGGAATCCTCGCCCGACCCGACCGACTGGAAACAGGCGCGCGTCACGCCGATCGTCCGTTCACCTTGTGGACTCTCTACAACCCACTCCTGCTCGCAAGTAAAGTCTTCCTTGGGAAGCGCGGCGAGCAAGGAACCCAACAGGCGAGGGACAGAGGATTCAGGAGAGAGTAAGTCTTCGCCGCCGGCGTTGAGCAGTCGGTTTGCCGCCGGGTTGATCATTCGCAGGTTCATTCCACTGTCAAAAACCAGAAGGCCGCACGGCAGGCCTTCCACGATTCTGACCAGGTAGGTACGCATTCGTTGGTTTTCTTCCAAGCTTTGGGCCAGGCTGCGATTTTTGTTTTCGAGTTCGTGCCGCAGCCGGCCGACCTCCGTTTGCAGCTTTGCGTAGCTTGATTCCAGAGCCCCGGCCGTTTCGGTAAAGGAGGCGAAGGCGGCCGCCAAGGCGCGCCGCGTCGAGCGCGGTGAGCCAATCGGTGGAGCGAGTCTTTTTTGCCGATCAACGGGCAAAGATTGCATGGCAATGAGCCTAGGGAGCACGGGTTGTGCCAACTTTAGGCCACGGTCCTTAGATTTCTTTCATTAGCAAAATCCCTCGTCCCCCACGGGAAGTGTTCGGGCCGAAGTTCCGGTTGTTCTTCTGCCAGGATGAAAGCCCGCTCAATAACCTGCCGCAACTCGCGGACATTCCCCGGCCAGGGGTACTGGTCGAGCGCACGCGCCGCCAGCGGTGAAAACCTTTTGGCAGGCGTGTGTGCTTCCTGGGAGAAGTGGTCAAGAAAGCGTTGGCTCAGGGGCGGAATATCCTGGGGGCGGAAGCGCAAGGGATCGATCTCAATGGGAAAGACCGCCAACCGGTAATAAAGGTCATCGCGGAAGCGTCCTTCTTTGACCAGCCGGGCAAGGTTGGCATTTGTGGCGGCAACGACACGGGTATCAACCCGCACGCTGTCGGAACTGCCCAGCCGCTGCACTTCGCCTTCCTGCAAAAAGCGCAGGAGTTTGGCTTGCATGGAAAGAGGAAGGTCTCCGACTTCGTCGAGGAGCACGGTGCCGTTTTGCGCCAACTGAATTCGTCCCATGCGTGACTGGAAGGCTCCGGTAAAGGCGCCGCGGTTGTAACCGAATAATTCCGCTTCCATCAAAGGCTCGGGAATGGCCGCGCAGTTGATGACCACGAACGGCCGCTCCCGCCGTGGGCTCAACGTATGCAGGGCGCGCGCAACAAGTTCCTTCCCCGTCCCGGTCTCGCCCGTCAGCAGCACGGTGGTTTGCCGTGGCGCCACCAGCCGGGCCAGGCGATACACGCGGCGCAAAGATGGGCTGTGGCCCGTCATGCCAGGCAGAGATTCAACGTCATCCGCGCGCGCCGACAAGCGCGGTACGGGGCGCTCCAGCGGGTCCGCCAGTTCAGTTGGAATGCGCGGCTCGCGGGAGTTCTGGAGCAGCCGGAACAGTTCACCCGAATCCGGGCACAAATCAGCAGCGGTACCCCCTGTCTCCTCCCGCTGCCGGGAGTCGAGCATATGGACCTCTACCTGTGGGTAGCGAGCGTGGATTATGGCAACAAGCTCTTGCGCATCCAGGTCAGGCAGCGTTTGATCGAGCAGCAGGGTTCGGCAGACGCCTTCCTCAATTAATGCCAACGCCTCCGCGCCACCGCAAACTTCCTCCGCAAGACAATTGCGCGCGGCCAACTGTTGCAACAGGCGCTGGCGAAAGGGGGCGTCGGGGCTGGCGATGATGGTAGAAAAGTGGGTTTTGGGGACGGCATTGGGAACACCGGTGGTCATGATTTCCTCGTTGGGTAAACTCTAGTTCTGTCAGGACAATTTAAGAGGGCGATTAGATCGGAATTAGATTTCTCTAAGGTGAAGTGCCAGTAAGATTCCACGGTCGGCTCCAATCCGCGAGCTATCCTCTTTTGGAAAAGAAGAACTTCATGAAAGATTTCCCACGTTAGCTTGCGGGTGCCAGGGGAAAGCGTAGGCGAATGCAGCCGGTATCCTGGCCTTCGCTCAGAATTTCTAATTTGCCTCCCAGCCCATCGAGAAGGCGCTGGTTGATGGCCCATCCCAGCGCACCGCTTTTGGAGGCGTGGGAAAAGAGCAAGCCGGGGTTGGTGATGTCTTCAAGTACCTTAATTTGGAGATACTGCAGGTCCAATCGGGGAGGTGAGAGGAACAAACGGGCTTCTCCCTCCGACGCGGAAAGGTCCACGGCGATGTCACCCCCTCCGGCGCAGTTCTGGATAATCCAGGAGAGCAAACTCTGGAGCGCTTCGCGCAACCGTTCCGGGTCAGCGCTAACCTTTATTGTCCCCTCTGCGCTGAGTTGCAGACGGAGTTCGCGGGATTGCGCCAGACCTTCCATTTCCGCCAGAACTTCCGCAACCGTCGCTTCCAGCGGGACACACTGCGGGGGGCCTCCCGGAGCGGCCGACTCGCCGAGATCGCGCAGCGAGATGATCAGCTGCGCCATGGTATCGGCGAGTTGCAGCGATTGTTCCAGCAGGGCCCGGTAATCCGCAACTGAGCGTTTTCCCATCAGCCCCAACTCAATGCCGCCCCGAAGCGCGGTCATAGGCTGAGCCAGGCGATGAGCCATTGCCCCCAGGCATTCGCGGCAGTGGGTGGAATCGGGTAATCGGGAGATCGGGAGATCGGGAGATCGGGAGATCGGAAGATCAGGTGAACAAGAAATGCCTCTCGCTGTCCTTTCTTCATTCTCCGCTGGCGGTTTCCCGTGACTTAATAATTGAGATCTATCTTCCATTTTCCCACCTCACAAGCAATGCCTACTTGAATGTCCGTCCAATCACCCGATCTTCCGATCACCAGGTCACCCGATTGCTGCCAACTGCCCACTGCCGACTGCCTACCGCCTTCCTGCCCGTCACGCTTCGTCTCCGATTTGGTATCCCACGCCCCGAATCGTATGAATCAGTTTGCGCTCGAAGCCCTGATCCACCTTCTTGCGCAGATAATTGATGTAGACATCCACCACGTTGGTCATGGTGTCGAAGGAGAGGTTCCAAACGTGTTCGATAATCATGGCCCGGGTCACGCAACGGCCGAGGTTGCGCATCAGGTATTCAAGCAGGGAGAATTCCTTGGGAGTAAGTTCAATGGCGTTGCCGGAGCGCTTCACGACCCGTTCCACGCGGTTCAATTCCAAATCGCCCACCCGCAGCATGACTTCCGCCGGCAGAGCCGACCTCCGCAAGAGCGCGCGCACCCGGGCGGAGAGTTCTGTAAACGAGAAAGGCTTGGTCAAGTAATCGTCAGCACCCAGGTCCAGCCCCTTCACCCGGTCTTCCACGCGGTTGCGCCCCGTAAGGATTAGAACCGGCAGGGCCGCCTTGGTTTCTCGAATGTGCTTAAGCACGTCCAAGCCATCTACTCGCGGCAGAGTCAAATCGAGGACCGCCAGGTCGTACTCAAATTGACTCACCATGAACTGCGCTTCATCGCCGTCCTGAGCAATGTCCACGGCGTATTGCTCGGCTTCCAGTCCCTTTTGTACGAAACTGGCCACCGGTTTGTCGTCTTCTGCTATGAGGACTCGCATCTTCGCCCCTTTTCCGAGGGCCCCTTACCGCTTGGCCCCACCAGCGTCATAGGGAGAGACAAAACTCGGCTTGGGGACCGGTCATGACTCTCTTGAAGGCCTCGCCTTCATTAATCACAACTTATTTCGGCAGGAACCGGGCAAAGGATGAGGAATTCTTAGAGAAGCACCTAAAGGGATTGGGGGGCCGGGCCGATTCAATCCAATGGGGAAACCCTCGCTGGAGCCGGAGATACGCCACCGGCCCGAGCCGGGAGAAGTTGTCCGATTGGAAAAAGTATGCTTAGCCGATCACTTCCCAAGGTCCTGGTGGTTGATGACGATTCAGCCGTGCGCATGTTCTTCCGGGAGGCTCTCCGGCCCGTCACTGCGCATGTGGCGGAAGCAGGTGATGCTGCGAGTGCGCTGGAATCGATCGAGAGCGGCGATTTTGACATCATCGTGTGCGACGTTTGGATGCCGGGCGCCTCAGGGTTGGATCTTCTCTCCATGGCGCAACAAACCCGATGGGACGTGGGCTTTATTCTGGTGACGGGAGATGTTCAGGTTGAAACGGTCATTACTGCGCTGCGCATGCAGGCATCTGACTTCCTGCTAAAGCCCCTGGCGGTGGAAGAAATCAGGAGTTCCGTGAACCGGACCTTTGAGCGCCTGTTGACGTTGCGGCAGGCGCGAGCATACCAGGGCTCACTGGAAACCAGCATTCAACGCCGCACGCACGAACTCGAGGTGGCGCTGAGCGAACTTGAATCAAATTACCAGATGACCTTGGAAGCCCTGGTGGCGGCGCTGGATTCGCGCGAACACGAGACCTTCTCGCACTCCCTGCGCGTGCGCGCCTATACCCGGTACCTGGCGCGGCGGGCAGGCTTCCCACCTGCTCTATTGCCGGCGCTTGAACAAGGGGCCTTGCTGCACGACATCGGCAAGATTGCCGTGGCCGACGCGATTCTGTTGAAGCCCGCCAAGCTCACCTCGGAAGAATGGACTGAAATGCGCAAGCACCCCATCGCCGGAGACGAAATCCTTAAACGCGTTCCTTTTTTGCGTCCGGCTAGCGCCGTTGTGAGGCATCACCACGAACGATTCGACGGCACGGGTTATCCCGACGCCTTGAAGGGAGCTGAAATCCCCCTGGGGGCGCGGCTGTTTATGATTGCGGACACGCTGGACGCCATGACCTCCGACCGTTCGTATCGCAAAGGCCCGGGGCTCGATGCCGCCAGGACGGAAATTCAGCGGCACAGCGGAAAGCAATTTGACCCCCATATTGTGGAGCTGTTCCTAAAGATTCCCCCCACTGCGTGGATGCAAGTGCGCGAAGAGGCGGGGAACGACACCATCATTGGAAAATGAACTTTTCGCGGATTCCCCCAGGTTATTGAAGCACTCGATCGCTTGGCATCGTTGGACGCTGCGCGAAGCGCCTTGGACTGCGGCCGCGAAGCTGCCGCCTTGGAATGCAGATCGATTTCAATTGGATCGGAATTCGATCTTGATGGGTACAGCCAGCGACAAAGGCGGCGTCGAGCCGCCGTAACCCGGATCAACACCACTCCGGCGCTCGGCGTTCCACCCCTCCTCATCTGAGGAGAGGTGCACGTAATAACTCCCCGCCTGATTTAGGAGGGGTGGCGCCTTGGGCGTCGGGGTGGTTACCCGCTGTGTGATATTTTCCCGAAGCCGCTATAGCCCGGCATGTGCCGCCCTCCCGACTCTGTCGGGACTGGTTCCGGACGGCGCTACAAGTACCATCAACAGCGTAGCCGGTCACTGCCTTTGTGACCGTAAGCTTTTCTCGAACTGCTTCACCGACACATTTTCGTGCTACCCGTTCACGAACCGCCCCTACGAAGAACCGGCGGTCGAGTGCTTCCTCATGGGGAAAAATCCCGGTTAGAATAGGCAGCGTGCAAACGCGGCGATGCCCGCCAACGCTCACGTGGCTTCATCCAAGGAGAACCACTTTGAAACGCGCCATCATTTTCTTTTTGGGATTCATTATTCTGTGCTCGCCTGCGCTCAATGCTCAATCCGGCAAAAAGGCGTGGACGCTCGATGAGGTCATTCACCCCGCCAGCATCATGGAGTCGGAAATTTCCGCTGCGAAGTGGCGTCCGGGCAGCAGTCAGGTGACGTTCGTCCGCCCGCCGTCGCGGAAGACGGGAGGCGTTCTCGCGCTTTGCTCCTTCGATGCGGAGAGCGGCAGAGAAACCGTCGTCTTCCCAACTTCAGGCGGGCCATCCGCGGGCGCTCAGAAAAAGCTGAACCTCTCCTCCTACCAGTGGTCTCCTCGCGGTGACGTGATTCTGCTGGAGGGGGAAAATGATCTGTGGCTGCTCGATCCCCAAGGCCGTGGACTGCGGCGGCTAACCCAGGACGGCGAGGCAAAAGAAGTCCCGACATTCTCTCCCGCCGGGGACCGCATTGCCTTTGTGAAGAAGCACAACCTCCATATGGTGGACGTGAAGGGTGGAGCGATCCGTCAGCTCACTCACGACGGAAGCGACACGGTCTACAATGGCCGGCTTGATTGGATTTATGGGGAGGAGCTTGCCAACCGCTCCTCAGTGCGCGCCTATGAATGGTCGCCGGACGGCAAGCGCATCGCCTACCTTCGGCTCGACGATGGCCCTGTCCCTGACTATCCCATCACCAATTATCTCGCGACGCATGTGAGCCTGATTCATGAGCAATTCCCGCAGCCGGGCGACCCCAATCCCCTCCCCTCGTTGCATGTGGTGGCGGTCGATAATCCCGCCGTAAAGCCCGCCACAATATCTCTAGACCGCAAGCAGGTGGAATACTTCGGCCCCACCTTTACTTGGACACCGGATGGCTCGGCCCTTTGCTTTCTGGCGCTGAATCGTGCCCAAACCGACGTTGCCGTTCATCGCTGGGAGCTGCAGACAGGGAACGACCGCGTGCTGTTCGTGGAGCATGACCCGTATTGGGTGAACTCACTGGAACCTCCACACTATTTGAAAGGCGGCCGCGAGTTTCTGTGGGTTTCCGAGCACGACGGCTGGCGGCACGTCTATCTCTACACCGCTGACGGCAAACTCGTCCGGCAGGTTACCCACGGTGCGTGGATGGTGGACCGGCCGGTCTTTCAAGAGGCTCCGCTCTTTCAATTGGACCCGCAGGAAAGCTGGCTTTACTTTGCATCTACCAATCCCGACCCTCGCGAGCGGCAGCTTTATCGTGTTCACCTGGATGGCAGCGGCATGGAACGAATCTCCTCCGAGGCAGGCTCGCACACGCTCGACCTCTCACCGGATGGACGCTTCCTGGTCGATCGCTTTTCGAAGCCCGATACGCCGCCCGTGGCTCGCTTGCTGAATTCCAAAGGTGCGCTAATCGCCACGATTGACGCGCCCCCAAACCATCTGGCGGACTTTGCCTTGGGCCAGCGGGAGTACGTGGAACTGAAAGCCTCGGACGGCGCCACGTTGTATGCTCAACTGTTGAAGCCGGCGGGCTTTGACCCCTCGAAAAGATATCCGGTGATCGTTGATGTCTACGGTGGGCCGCACGTGCAGCTTGTGCAAAAGCACTGGGATCCCAACAGTCTGTACGAACAGCTTTTGGCTGCAAACGGTTTTCTGGTCTGGACGCTGGACAATCACGGCTCCTGGGGGCGCGGGCACGCGTGGGAATCCGCCATTTTTGAAAACATGGGCAAGCACGAACTGGAAGATCAATTGACGGGCGTCCAATACTTGAAGTCGCTCCCTTACGTGGATGGCTCGCGCCTCGGCATCCGCGGATGGTCCTACGGCGGTTACATGACGCTTTACGCGCTCACGCATGCGCCGGACGTCTTCAAGTGCGGATCGGCAGGAGCGCCGGTGACGGATTGGAAGTTTTACGACAGCGCCTATACCGAACGTTACATGCGCACGCCCAGCGAGAATCCCGCAGGCTATAAGAGCTCCTCGCCACTGGAGGCGGTAGCGAACCTAAAGGCGCGCGTGTTGATTTTGCATGGAACGTCAGACGACAACGTACACATGCAAAACACCATCAATTTTCTGGACGCGCTCATCAACGCCGGCAAGCCCTACGAGTTCCACATGCAGCCTGGGCAGAAACATGGTTTTCAGGGAGATGCTCCACGAACTGCCAGAGACCAGCGGATTTTGGAGTTCTTCAAGCAATGCCTGTAAGGAGGCAACAAGTGAGGGATACGTGGCAATACGATGTTAATCGTCGAGAATTCCTACGACTTGCTGGACTGGG
>JARLGN010000100.1 GCA_031292775.1 Acidobacteriota bacterium
AAGACGGCCAAGTTCTCAGTTAACCAGGATGAATTGTTTCCGATTTACGAGGTGCAGTTAAACGCCTATGCGATGATCGGAGAGCAAAAGGGGATTGCGCCTGTTTCAGGTCTGGCGCTTGTCTACACTGAGCCAGTTACCGACGATGCGGCGGCGAGGAAGGAAGCCAACCAGACGGGAACCGGGTTCCTGATGGAATTCGGTGCCCACATTCGTCCTGTCGGCCTGGCGCCGGAAATAATCCCTCCACTCCTTGCCAGGGTTCGAGAAATCCACGACCAAAAGAGTCCGCCCGAGCCTCAGGAGGGCTGCAAAGACTGCGTCAAGCTCCAGAGCATCATTGACCTTGCGCGAGGGTAGTCTGCGAGTCTGAAATGTTCGAATATGTACCTCGGTGGCCGAAAAGGGCCACCAATCGGCTGATTTCAGGCAGGGTACGGAGAGCGGGTTTTTCCAGTTGCGAAGAAATCGGCCTCTTAACCCATTGCCTTGTAAAGAGATAGGCGATGTTAAGCAGTTTTGAGTTTGGCACCTGTCTTGCCCTATAGAATGCCGACGCAGATAGGAAATTGGACGTCGGGCGTCTGACTGAGGTGGGCCATGAAAAACCGATTCTTCCTGATCGCACTAGCAATCCTCTTGACGGGACATTTCGTCACATCCAGCGTTCGGGCTGGCGACGACCCGGAAGGTCAGCCTCCTCCGTCGGCACAGTCGGCGGTGGGACGCCTCGGCGTGATTCATGGTCAAGTTTCTATCATGCACGGTGATGCTGGTGAATGGGTAGCCGCAACGGTGAATACTCCTGTGGTGCCCGGTGACAGGTTGACGACGGGAGATCGGTCACGGGCCGAAGTTCAGCTCGACCCTGCCAACGTGATCCGGCTTGACCAGCGCACGGAAGCCCAGGTGGCCGACTTGGAGCAGAACAAGATTCAAATTCAGTTAGCCTCGGGCCTGGTGGATTTCACCGTCCTGAATGGTACGCAAGCGGACGTTGAAGTTGACACTCCCAACATGGGCGTCCACCCCTTGCGGCCCGGCGTTTATCGCATTCAGGTGAATTCCCCCAGTGAGACCCTGCTGATCGTGCGCCAGGGTGAAGCGGAAGTCCTGACCAACCAGGGCACCACCAAGGTTGAGGTTGGCCAGGTCATCAACATTCATGGCACTGACGACCCGGAATATAAGATTGATCCTGCTCCAGGCGGGGATGATTTCGACCGGTGGTGCAGCGACCGTGACCGGCAGTTCCAAAACGTGCAAGCTTCGCAACGAGGCGATCCCTCCTTGCAGCATGTGGATCCGTCTGTGGTAGGGTCGAGCGATCTCGATGCTTACGGCCAATGGAGCGAGGTTCCAGACGAGGGCTGGTGCTGGACGCCTCAGGTGGATATTGGTTGGACGCCTTACCTTGTTGGTCGTTGGGGATATGAGCCTTACTGGGGATGGACTTGGATTTCCGGTGAGCCTTGGGGATGGGCGCCCTACCACTATGGCAATTGGTTTATGTTCGGAGGCCATTGGCACTGGCGTCCGGATGGCGGCAGGGTCGGATTTCGCGGAGGGAATCGATGGGGTGGTGGCGGGCGGTTTCTCCCCGGCGGTGGCCCTGTAAACGGTCGCGCTCACGTATACACCCCAGGCGTTGGAGGGCGCTCCAATTTCGTAGGCACTAGCCGTGTGGGCGGCGCGCAATTTGGTGCCCGGGCCTCGGTGAGTAGTTGGCAGGGTTTCTCGCGTGGGAATCAGTCAGCCCGGTCGTTCAATGGCGGTGGAGCGAACTGGCAGGGGCGAAATGCTCCGGCAGTTCAAGGTCACCAGAACAATTGGGGACGGTTTGCGAGTCCCAGCCCTTACAGCGCCGGACGGCAAGGCTACAATAGCGCCCCACGCAGTTACTCCGGCGGCAGTTATGCGGGCCGCTCGGGAGGTTCCTCCTATGGAGGCGGTTCGCGCCCACCGTTGGAATTAAATCGGCCCATCATGCGCCAGCGCGCTCCCAATAGTGGATATTACGGAGGCGGCGGTCGTACTTACTCTGCGCCTTCGGGTGGAAACCGCGGTTACTCCGCCCCCAGTGGCGGTGGTCGAAGCTACTCCGCACCTTCCGGAGGTGGCCGTACCTACTCTGCCCCGCGCGGGGGAAGTAGTGGCGGTGGCCATAGCAATCCTGCACCCCGTGGAGGCGGCGGTGGTGGCGGCGGCCATAGTTCAGGCGGCGGTTCCCATGGCGGCGGACGACACTAAGCTCACCTACGAACAGGGGCTGCGGCAGGCACCTCAACTCAAACGGCCGCAGCCCCTGCCTTCCTTTCAGCTTCCTTGTTAATTCCCGCGCCCAACGTGGCTCAAGTCGATGGGATGAAAACCAATCTTCGCGGCGGGTGAACCAGGCTTCAGAGAAAAGTCGCCATGGTCAGGGTCGACGAACAGCGGGTCGGCTACCAGGGAGTGCGCATCCTGCCCATGCTTCTGCCATTCCGCCAGTGGTTCCTTGCCAAACAGAATCGGCTGCCCGGCAGCCTGCCAGTAGAGGTTGTAATCGAGGTGGAACTGGTCGTCGTCCCAAGAGCCTTCGAGGAGCTTGCCCTCTTTCCAATAGACAATGTTGTGCTCAAACGTGAAACTGAGGTGCGGCTCCTTGCGGGTGCGCCGGATCTGCGCTTCTTGCCCCAAAGCAAATATGTTGTTGCGGACAATGTTCTCGCGGCCATAGTGCTGATGAAAGCCGGGATCCTGGGTGCGATAGACGACGTTATTCTCAATCAGGATTTGGCTGCTGCCTTCGTCGGTGTAGATTCCCCAGCCGCCATAGGCGAAGCGTGAAACATCGTGGCATATATTGTAGCGTTCCACCGTGCCCGGCTGGACGCCCAGCGAGTAGATGCAGCCCATGTCGCTCAACAGGCCGCGGCCAATGTTGTAGAGGTTGTTGAATTCGATCCGATTGTCATGCGCGGCAGTGGGCCCGTAGCCCCACGTCCAGCCGAGCGATATGGCGGTGTAGTACGTGTCGCTGATTTCATTGTGCGCAACCGTGTTGCCGTTGCTTTGGCCAATCCATACGCCGACCGCACCGGGGTAAACGATTCCGATATTGTGGATGTAGTTCTTGGAAACCAGAATTCCACTCGTCGCCTGCGCTGCATCCTTGGGGATCACTGGATCGCCGACTTTCACGCCTCCCGCGCCGAGGTCTGTCATTTCATTGCCAGTGATCTGGTCGTCGTGGGAGTTCTTATGGATGTCCACGGCGTACTGTCCCAAATGGGTAAACTGGCATTTTTCGATTCGGCAGTTGCGCGCGCACTGGAGTTCAACGGCGGCAGGAATGTCAAACGCGGCCTGCATATCCACATACCCTTCGGCCGGCATTGACCATTCCGTATGTGCGAAGGTGATGTCGCGCAGAACGATGTCGTGAACGAAAGTGCCGGTCTGTTCCCGGCCTTCCATGCGCACCAGCTGAGACACAACGGGTGCGGTGAACTGGGCTTTGGCAACGTCTTCCCCCGGCATGGCCAGATACGAAAGCGTGCCAGTGCGCCGGTCGAGGAACCACTCACCCGGCGCGTCGAGGGCGTCAGCGGCGTTCTCCACCCAGTAGCGCGCTTCCTTGTCATCGCCGAATTCCTGTCGCGCCGTGGAGAGCGTTGCGGTGCTTGTCGCTGGGTCTATAGCTCTCAGGGGCATGCGAAACTCCACCCACTTTTCCAGGCCGATTATTTCCACGTCGCCTTGCCCGACCCATGCGGGATGAATATTTCCCGAACGGTATTTAAACGATGTGGGATTCCCTGCGGTAAACTGCCCATCAGCGCGATAGAACCCCGTATTGGGCGAACGAGCACGCTGGCGGCGCTGCCCGTCCACAAACAGTTGATGGAAATACCACTTACCCTCTTTGACGCCGGGAACTTCCGTAGTCCAAAGCTCTTGCTGGTTATTTTGTCTGCTGCTGGCTGCTCTCTTCCACCCGGTGATCATTCGGCCTCCGCTTAGCACAACCTTTTCGCCGGGGTAGGCGGCATAGGTAATGGGAAATTTGGCGGTTCCGGAATCTTGAACCTGAAAAACCAGCGGGGCACTAAGGGCATAAACGCCGCCACGCACATAGACAGTGACCGGCGAGTCCAAGGGTTGGCGCGATTGCATTGCCCGGATGGCGTTGCGGGCGTGGGCGAGCGTGGCAAAGGGACCGTCGGTTCTGTCCGCATTGGGTTCGGCCAGATTTCCCGACCACGCGTCGTTGCCAGCCACGGAGACGTACAACGCTTTTCCCGCCGTCTGCAGGGATTCCACGGGTGGCGCTCCCTCCGGCTTGGGGGGTAAGGCCTGGGGCAGGGAAGGCGTTGGTATGGAGGCCACGATCAGGAGGGCGGTAATGACAAGTCCAGGCAAAAATGAAACTCGCAGCGTTCTCTTCATGAGGCGATTAATCCTGGCGTTTAGATTTCGAGCCTCAATCTTATAGTGTCTGCAGCGCGAATGGCCAGAACTAGTGTGGTGTCCCAGGTAATTTCTTCCAATGAAGGGGCGGGCATCTTTAATTCTCGAAGCAGGGGCACAAGGCCTTGTTCCCCTACAACACCAACGGTCCTTTTCGGAGCCTTTCCGCAAAGCATGCGCCGAAGCCGCAGGTCATCAGTCAGTGGGTGGGCGGTAATTTGGAAAAGCCCGGGAAAAATATTCACCAAATTAACCCCGAGATTTAATATGGGTGTAATATGCGCTTAAGCAGAGGCTCTCGTTGGTCAAACCTCTGTTGATCCAGGGAGGGCACAATGAGTCCTTGATGTGCTGCCGCTGGGAGAGGGGCTACCCTCATGAAGCGCTGCTTGTGGATCGTCCTGCTGCTTTCCGCTTCGCCGTTATTTGCCCGGGAAAAGAAATTCGGGGGATACGTGATGGACGCGGCGGCCTTCCGAACAATCCAATCCTACTGCGTTGATACCCATAACCTGCAGCCGCAGCAGGCAAGGCTCATCGATCAATTTGTTTCACGCGAGAGCAGGCCCAACGGACTCCTGGCCAAACTCCCCTGGCGCCGCCTCGAGACTTGCGACACAGGAGAGCCCGACGCTATTGTCCGCCTGGAATTTCCCCGCCGCCGTTTTCCCTCTGTTTTCGCACCCCCCGACATCAACGGGGTGCTCTTTGTGTTCAGGTCAGGCTCGCCCAGCCCCGTCTATGAAACTCGCGAGGTGCTGATGACGAATGCGTTTGATGGCAGTAGCACCGAATTCGAAACAGCAGTTATGGAGCACGACGCGATCTACTTCGTTATTCGCGTCCTCATACACGATTGGCAGCAATTGTAAGCAGCGCTTCACCAAACGACATGCCTGGGGTTTCCTTTCCTCTTCGCCCCCCCAAGAAACCTCTGACTCCCGGAACAAATTCTGCAGTACTTGTCTGACTTCACAGCCCGCACTGTGGGCTTGCACATTCGCGTAAACGCTGCACCCCTCGGTGGTACGCGCGGCCGACCCAATCTGTTCGATGCGAGTGTGAACTTGAATCTACTTCCCTCGCCCCTTTGGGGGAGAGGGTGGCCCGCAACCGGCGCTTTCACCAGCCGGGGCGGGACGGGTGAGGGGGTTAGAACCGTAGGCCTATTTGGAAAGCCTGACACGAGGCCTGCCCCTACGACACGCGTTGGGTTGCGGCTCCACCTCTCCGTGATCTCTGTGCGCTCCGTGGTGAGCCTCGAATTCGTCCCCGCCGAGAACAACTTGACCCGGTCCGAAATCCCGGCTAGCTTTCTCCCACACACTGCGGGATCGTTTATCCAGCCTTTGATCCTGCAAGGTATTGCGCGAGGAGCGTTGATCCATGCTCAAATTCTCATTACGCCGGATGCATTGTCTTGTCCTTTTGATGGCCTTTTTGTTGGGATCACATCCCTGGTGTCCTGCGCAGTCGCCGAACGCCATGGCGACCGCCCATCGATGGGTGAGCGCGAAGTTCCTTGGCGAGGTCGCCCCGCCCCCCGCGCAAAATTATCTGCTGATTTATTCCCCGTCCGGGCAAGTGGACAAGAACGGAATTCTAGGCCATCACTTCCGCATCGCGGAGCAGGACTACGCGCGCGGCCTGCATTTCCCCTCGGACGGCAAGGTGCGCGTGGTTCTTTCCGCTCCCGCCAAAAGCTTTACGGCAATTGTGGGCGTGGATAGCAACGACCTTCGTTATTACTCCAACGTCGGCCGGGGGGCGGTGGTGGCCTCCGTCGACGCCGCGGGCAAGACGGCATTTCGCAGCCAGGTACTGCATGAAGGCATGACTGGCGTTCCCGTCAAAGTGGACCTCAACA
>JARLGN010000101.1 GCA_031292775.1 Acidobacteriota bacterium
CACCTCAACCGTCGGCGTATCGAACCCCCCCGGGGTGCGGATGCCGAGCGTCCGTCGGCAGATACCGGTCCGGTATCGGGCCGCGGACGGGACTTGAGTGTAGCCTCACTCTTTACTTTACACAGGCTAGGTTTATGGGTATAGTATGTAGGCCAGAGTGCGTTTGGGGATGAAAAGGCGCTGCCCATGCCGAGCCTGCAACAGTCCGGCCTCCTCTCCCTCCCGGAAATTCTTTTCCAACAAACTGTCACTTCCGGGGAGTGGTCTGCAAAAAAAGATGTTAATTTAAGACGTTCGAAGCCGGAATGTGTATGAAAACAAAGGAAACATGGACAAATTAACCGCGAACAAGTCGGACATTTACGGCAATATGACGTGGATTTTGCAGAAAAACTCAGGATTTGACGGACAATTCGTCTTGATTGACACTTTTAGAGCGGCTTCAACTTAAGTGTATGCGGCGCGGCAAACCCGCAACCAGAGACGGGCCACGGCCGTTGCTGCCATGCCGTTGCGACGAATCTGGGCGAGCCCCAAAGGGGCGATCCAATCTAGCCCAGGGCAACGCCCTGGGTTTACGGAGCGTTGCGCGGCTGAGCCCTGAAAGGGCGATCCACGAATCCACCGTTCCGCCCTACCGGTGGGCATGATGAATCGGAGATCGGGATGGAAATTGCTGGGGGGGGTGGCGCGCCCCTTCAGGGTTTGGCCTAGGGGCTGATCCGGGATACCCAGGCCGTTGGCCTGGGCTGGATTGGATCGCCCCGTTGGGGCTTGAAAACACCATGGCACAGAAAGAATCCCGGCGGTTGGTGAGAAGTCCGGGCTGGCTCCGCCAGTTATGTATGCACTTTAATCAAAACCGCTCTAGAGCGGCTTTTGTGCGGATATTCGCGGCGAAAATCTCCCCCTCCCCCGGTCGCGCGCCGAGCGCAGCGCCTATTCCCTCAGCGCGGGGAAGCGAGTCAATTCTCTCCTGTCCTGGTCCCCACCACCTGTTCTCCGTTCAAGGTAAGTGGCTCCTTGCTCCCGAAGAGCCCTTGCAGCCAATTCTGGAACGAGTCGAGATAGATGTAATAGACCGGGGTGATGTAGAGGGTGATGAGCTGGGAGAAGACCAACCCGCCCACGACGCAGAGTCCAAGGGGACGGCGCGACTCCGAGCCGGCGCCAAAGCCCATCGCAATGGGCAACGTGCCCATCAGCGCCGCCATGGTGGTCATCATGATGGGCCGGAAGCGCACCTTTGCTCCATAGTAGATGGCCTCTTCCGTGGTCTTGCCGGCGTTTCGTTCCGCATCAAGGGCAAAGTCGATCATCATGATGGCGTTCTTCTTGACGATGCCCACCAGCATGATGATTCCCACAAATCCGTAGAGGTCGAGTTCATAACCGAAGTACATCAAGGTGAGCAGTGCCCCCAGCGCCGCGGAAGGCAGTCCGGAGAGAATTGTCAGCGGATGAATGAAGCTCTCGTACAGAATCCCCAGCACGATGTAGATCACCAGGATGGTAATGACCAGCAGTACGCTTAATCCGACCAGTGAGGATTGGAACTGCTGTGCGGTGCCTTCAAAATTGGCGCTGAGATCCGAGGGCAGGGTTAGCCGTGCAATATGCTCGACGCGATTGACGGCATCCCCGAGCGCGGTGCCAGGCTGCAAATTGAACGATACGGTGACAGACGGCAACTGCCCGGAGTGATTCACCACCAGGGGACCAAGTGATTGCGTGAGCTTTGATACCGCGCTGAGCGGCACCAGTTGCCCGCTGCTGGAGCGGATATAAAGCAGGGAGAGCGCTTGCGGGTCCATCTGGTATTGGGGCAGAAGCTCAGCCAGCACCCAGTACTCGTTGTTGGGTGTATAAATTGTGGAGATCTGGCGCGAGCTGTAGGCCGTTTCCAAAGCGTTCTCGACCTGAAAGGCGCTCACTCCCAGGGTGTTGGCCTTGTCGCGGTCGATATCCACATTGACTTGCGGGTTGCTGACCTGGAGGTCGGTGGTCACGTCCTGAAGTCCGGAAACGGAGTGCAACTCGCCTTCCAGCTTCAGCGCCTCACGGTAAAGCTCCGCGGTGTTGGGCCCCTGAAGGGTGAATTGATACTGGCTTTTGGTCAAGCGGCCGCCGATTTGAATCGGCGGTGGGTTCTGCATGAAGCCCATAATCCCGGGAACCGCGAACAGCCGGGGACGCAACTGTTCCAAAACCTGGTTGGTGTCAAGGTAGCGATAATTCGGATCGTGCGGGTAGGAAATGTGCAGCCGGTCCTTAAGCCAGTCGGCCATCTGCGTTCGGCCGCTGGGGCGCGACTTCAATTTGAGAAAGAAGAAACCGGAATTTCCCCCGCCGCCCGGTCCGCCCGCGCCCGCAAAGGACATGACGTTTTCCACGTTGGGGTCCGCCACCATGAGGCCGGTAACAGCTTTCTGATGTTCTTTCATGGAGTCAAAGGAGATGCCCTGCTGCGCCATGCTGATGCCGAATATGAAGCCGCTGTCCTCACTAGGAAGGAATCCCTTGGGAATACGGATGAAGAGCCAGGCGGTGACGGCCATAATGGCCAGAGAGAACAGGAAGGTGGCGAACCGGAACCGCAGCACCTTCTTCAAGCTCCAATCATAGGCGGCCAGCATACCCTCGTGGCCGCGCTCGAAAAGGTTGAACAGAAAACCGTGCGCTTCCGGCTTGGCGTGGCGCAGGAATCGGCTGCACAACATGGGCGTCAGGGTGAGCGAGACCACGCCCGACACCAGGACCGCGGACATGATGGTCACGGAGAATTCGTGCAGCAGCCGTCCTAAAATTCCGCCCATGAAAAGCACGGGAATAAAGACTGCGGCCAGCGACAGGGTCATGGAGAGAATGGTGAAGCTGATTTCCCGTGAGCCCTTCAGCGCCGCTTCCAGAACGCCCTCACCCATTTCCAGGTGACGCACAATGTTCTCAAGCATCACGATGGCGTCGTCCACGACGAAGCCCACCGCCAGCACCAGCGCCATCAAGGAGAGATTGTCGACCGTGTATCCCAGCAGGTACATTACCGAGAACGTGCCCACGATTGACATGGGTAGTGCCAGGCTGGGAATGACGGTGGCGGAAATATTGCGCAGGAACAGGAAGATGACCATCACGACCAGCGCGAGCGTGAGGTAGAGCGTGAATTTGACGTCGTCCACCGAGTCACGAATGGAAATCGAAGCGTCGTAAAGGGTGTCCAGGTGGATGGATTGCGGAATCTCCTTGCGAAAGGTCGGCAGCAGGCGCTGGATGTTGTCTACGACCTCAATGGTGTTGGTGCCGGGTTGGCGCTCAATGGCCAGCACCATGGACGGGGTGCCGTTATACCAGGTCACCACCTTGTTGTTCTGCACGCCGTCAATCACCCGGCCCAGGGCTTCCAAACGCACAGGCGCACCGTTGCGATAGGCCACAATCAGCGGACGGTAAGCAGCGGCATTCTGAAGCTGGCCGTTGGCTTGCAATACGAAAGATTTGTGCGTTCCGAAAAGCGTCCCCGTGGGCAGATTGACGTTGGCGTTCTTAATGGCGTCCGTCACTTCGTCAATGCCAATACCGCGCGTTGCCAACGCCTGGGGATCAAACTGCACGCGCACGGCGTATTTCTGCGCTCCATACAATTGCACCTGCGCCACGCCGGTGATCATGGAAATGCGCTGCGCCATGAGCGTGTCAGCATAGTCATTGACGGTGGAGGATGCCAGGGTGTCGGAGTGAACCGCCATGTAAAGCACCGGCTGGTCCGCCGGATTCACTTTTTGGTAGGAGGGCGGCGTCGGCATGTCGGCCGGAAGCCTGGCCTGGGAACGGGCAATGGCGGCCTGCACATCCTGCGATGCGGCATCAATGTTACGGCTCAAGGTGAACTGCAAAGTGATTTGCGTGCCACCCTGAGTACTCATGGAACTCATGGACTCAAGGCCGGCTATGGTGGAGAACTCGCGCTCCAACACGGTGGCCACGGCGGAAGCCATGGTTTCGGGACTCGCGCCGGGCAGGGAGGCGGTTACCTGGATCGTGGGATAGTCGACATTGGGCAGATCGCTGACCGGCAGTTCCCGGTAGGCAATGATGCCAAAAACCAGGATGGCCAGCATTGTTAGCGCCGTCATGATGGGCCGGCGAATGAAGAGCTCTGCCAGATTCATAAGAGCAGTGGGTAGTGGCTAGTGGTTAGTGGTCAAGTTGAGTGGTTAGTCACTTACGTCGCGGGGAAGGGTGGCGGCTAGCCACTAACCACTAATCACTATCCACTGCCTCTACGACCCTTTCTTGATTTCCACTGGCGATCCAGGCGCCAGCAGCAACTGGCCGTCGGTCACCACGGATTCGCCCGGTGCGACGCCTTTCTCAATTACCGTTTCACCTTGCACGGTTGCGCCCACTACCACCGGCCGGAGGTCGGCCGTGTTGTCAGACTTTACGACGAACAGGTACTTACCCACCTGGCCGGTCTGCACCGACTGTGACGGCACCACCGTGGCGTTAAGCTGCAACGTCAACCGCAGGACCACATTAACGAACTGCCCCGGCCAAAGTCGATTGTCGGCGTTGGGAAACTTGGCGCGCATCTTGATGGTGCCTGAGGCGGTGTCCACAGCGTTGTCAATAAACGCGAGCTGCCCCAGCGACGGCGCGTGCGGATCGTTGGGAATCCGGGCCTCGACCACCAGCGGGCCTCGCGCCTGGTATTCTTTCACCTCGGCAAGGTATTGCTCCGGCACCGCGAAGGTCACGTAGATGGGGCGAATCTGATTGATGACCACCAGGACCGTATCACTCACTTTGGCGATATTGCCGGGATAAACCTGATAACTGCCCGTTCGGCCATCAATGGGAGAGTAGATGGAACAGTAGCTCAAGTTCACCTTGGCGTTTTCGATTGCAGCCTGATCAGCGCGTACGGAGGCGCCCTGAGCTTGAGCGGTGGTGCGGAAGGTCTCGTACTGATCTTTCGAGATGATGCCCGCCTCGAAGAGCTTATTATTGCGTTCGGCCTGCGCCTGGGCATTGGCTAGTTGCGCCTGGTCACGCGCCAGGTTGGCTTCAAGCTGGCTCAGGGTCGCCTGAAATGGGCGGCGGTCCAGGGTGAAAAGCAATTGGCCTTTCTTGACGTCCTGGCCCTGCGTAAAGTAAGCGCGCTCAATCTCCCCGGCCATCTGTGTGCGCACGGAAACGTTGGAGAAGGCTTCCACGTTGCCAATGGCTTCCACTTGCACCGGCACGCTCTTGGTCGCGGCTTTCGCTACCGTAACCGGAACACGGAACTGCATGTTCATGCCTTCTGACTTTACCGGCTTGGATCCGCATCCTCCCAGCGTCAGCAGGCTCCCCAGAAGCAAGCCGACGCACCACGTCCGGGTAGCAGGAGAGAGTGTCTTGCGGCCTTCCGCGGCGAATACTGTTAGGGGTTCCATATCCTGGCCACTCCTGATCATGAACCTTTCCGGGTTGCCGTCACCGCTCCAAGGTTACTTGCTTGTGATTACCTCGCAAAATACGAAAGGCTAACTCTACTTCCAAGTCCCCGCGGCGTCAATGCAGCGGTCGTGGCAGTAAAAGATTAACAGACAATAGGTCTGCAGGGTGGGAGAATGTGCCCATTGGCGCGGTCGGATTTCCAGGAATTCCCGTAAACAGGGGCATTTTAGAGTTGGGTTGCGATCGACGGCTTATCCCAAAACCGCGAACCCAAACGTTGGGTGTTATAGTTGCTCGCATGAAATGCCGGCGACCGGATTCAGCCGAAGCGTCCGCATGCCCAAAGGGGGAAAGCCGTGAAACGAAGGAAATTCCTGCACCAGGTTGCCGCATCGCTTGCATCTGCGCCGTTGGTCGCGCGGGCGGGGATAATAGCGAGTGAACAAGCCTCTCCACGGGGTCAAGACCCCATCAGGGTAAATTCCGCCCGCCAACTCTTTATTGACAACGCGCTGATCTCCGGGGCGCGAGGAGTTCGATTGGTTTTGAATCGCCCCTATCCGACGGGCGAGCGATGCGTTGTGGCGGACAAGCCTTGGGAAAGTCTGGGCGTCTGGGGATATAACTCAGTTATTGAGGACGACGGCGTGCTGAAGTTGTGGTACGACGCCATCGCCAGTGATGGCAGCCGGTGGAGCTGTTTGGCCACTTCCCAGGACGGAGTGCATTGGGAGAAACCCAATCTGGGCATCGTCCCTTTTAAGGGTTCCAACAATACCAACATTGTTTTCCCGCCCGTGGCGATGTCCCACGAACCGAATTGCGTCTTCAAGGATACGAACCCCGCTTGCCCTCCATCGGAACAATATAAGATGGTGGCCAACCTGCAACCTCCGGGAGGGAAGAAGGGAACTTACGTGGCCGCGTCGCCCGACGGCGCACATTGGAAGCTCATGAAAGAAGAACCTGCCTTCCGCGCGAGCGACACCAATAACATCTGCTTCTTTGATAATCGCATCGGCCGGTACGTGGGTTACGTGCGGGTCTGGGACGTCATGCGAAAGGTCGGCCGATGCGAGTTTGACGACATAACCGATTGGGGTAAGGAGCAGATGGTTTTTTCCTACGACGCGGAAGACTTGCAGGAACTGGATAGCCATATCTTTTCCGCTAACGCCGCTTCTCTGGGTGCGTCGGCCATTAAGACGAAGCCTCGTATGGATTTCTACACCTCGGCTGCCTGGAAGTATCCGCGCGCCGAAGATGTCTATCTGATGTTTCCATCCGCCTACTACCACTTTCAGGAGGATTGGGCACGTCGCCGGGGGACGACAGATCCAAGAAATGACGGAACCCTCGACGTCCAGTTTGCCACCAGCCGGGATGGCAAGAGCTGGTTCCGGCTTGACCGGCATCCCTTTATCCGCCTGGGTGTGGCGGGGGGCTTTGCCAGCGCTACCGCCTATATGGCGTCGGGGTGCATCTGCCGTCCGGAGGAGATCTGGTTCTATTACGGCGCGTCAGACCACACGCACGGCAACTACGATCTCGCGCATGACAGATTTCTGGGAACGATCACCCGAGCACGCATGCGCCTGGATGGGTTCGCTTCGGTGGACGCGGAGTATTCCGGCGGGGAGTTCACCACTCCGCCCTTGCCGTTCACGGGCAACCAACTCAGCCTCAACACGGACACGAGCGCGGGGGGACATGTTCGCGTGGAACTTCAGGATGAGTCCGCCAAACCGCTGGCGGGATTTTCGGCGGATGATTGCGACCCCATCAACGGGAACTTCATCCAGAAAGTTGTTTCCTGGCGTGGCCACACTGGCATGCAAGCCTGGGCGGGAAGGCCTGTCCGGCTGCGATTCGTTATGCGCGATGCGAAGCTGTACTCGTTTAAGTTCGATTGATTAAGGGCGGGGGCTTATTGGCGTCGTTCGCCCATTGACAGCGGATTTTCGACTGCTATCCTTGGGGTGGAGAGTTGAACTGTTTGATAGTTCAGCTTATGAACTGCCATGGCCCTGGTTTCTGTCAAAAACAAATTCCAAATCGTGATTCCTCGAAGCGTCCGCAAGAAGATTGGTGTTAACGTGGGCGACCTCTTGGAGGCCGCAGTAGAGCGGGGGAAAATCACGTTTACCCCGAAATCGCTTGTTGATCGCGGCATCGCAGAGAGCCTGAGGGACTTCAAAGAAGGCCGCGCCTACGGACCATTTGAAACACGGGACGATCTCGTGGCGTCGCTTCACAAGGAAGCCGCGAAGTTGCGTTCCAAGAAGCCTGGCCGCAAAGCCTAACGAACATGAGGCTCCTGTACTCATAGCGGTTCCTCCGCCATTATGCCTCCGCGCCTGCGGAAGTGCAGAAGGCCTTTGGAAAGCAAAGCGGGTTCCTGCTCGAAAACCTCAACCATCCGTCATTACGAGCAAAGAAATACGACGAAGCGCTTGGCCTTTGGCAGGGGCGCGTAAATCGCAACTGGCGGTTCCACTTCACCATCGAAGGTGAGGAGTATCATCTCCACGACATTCGGCCTCATCCTAAGTAAATGGATGTTTAATCGGCGGCGTGCCACCGCACACCGAGGCGTTCGGCGAGTTCGATGGCATAGTGAATCGCCACGCCAACCGAATACGCGGGACGCAGGGGATCTCGCTTGTCGACTACGGCAATCACCCCGCCACCAGGGCGGTATACTGGGCTGCCGCTGTTTCCCGGGCGCAGGTGGATGTCAAACATCAGAGCATCGCTGGGAGCGGGGAGCGGGTTATCGATTTCTTCGAGTCGCGTGCTGCCGGCCCAAAGGACATGCCCCGCCTGCGTAACCGTTTGCCATGAAAATGCAGGGTAGCCGGTGACCTTCACCGCTGTTCCCACTGGCACGGGGCGCGCATCGAGCGTCGCGTAAGGCAGCTTGTCGTTTCCAACTGCAGGAAGCGTCCGTTCGGTTTTGAGTAAGGCCAAATCATTGGGAACGTCCGCTCCGATCACATCACAGGGAACTGCCTTGGCGGTTCGCGAGTTGGTTACCGCCAACTTCGCCAGGATCTTTGCTCCAGGAGCTTTCTCCAGGCACCCCTTTGCGGCCTCCACTACATGCCAATTGGTAATAATGTAGCCATCCTCATTGATGAGGAAACCAGTAGCTGCGCACTCGTGGTTCTGCTCATTTTCCGCCGGGCCGACGGAGATGAGCTGAACGACGAAGCGGGGGCCGGGATCTACTTGCGACGAAGGCAGCGTTCTCACGGTATCTTGGGGAGGGGCTGCGAAGGACAGTGAAAAACAAACCAAGAGGCAAATGGCAAAAGGCAAAAGGCAAAGGGAACGGTGGTGAGGGATGTTCAGAGTTCTCTGGCGGACTATGCCCTTAGTTCTCATTCCAGAACTCGGCCTTTGCCTTTTGGTTTGCTCTTGCCTTCCGTTGCCTTGCAAAGAGCGTGAACCAAGCCTGCCTACCAATCCCGCCCAGTTCCCTCCGTCGCGGTAATCAAGCGCAGCAATTGGCTGAGGTTGAAAATACATTAGGGGTTCTCGCGCAGGCTATTCTACTCCAAGCCGGTGAGCACCGGCATTCCGTTGCGGACTTTGTAGTTTTTGGCAGACGGGGTTCGGAGACAGGGGTGCCAATTCAATACGGGTGTGCGTCCAAGGAACCGCCAGCGGGTGGGGGCATTAGATGTAAACAGGAAACCGCTATTGCCGGGGTGCGGGCTTGGCGTTGGCTGTCAAGCGTTTCAACACAACATTCATGCTTTGCACGCCGGGCTGGTCGAACTTGACGATGATGTCGGAAGATTCAAAACCTGCAGCTTCAATGTGCAGGGTGTGCTCGCCAACGGGAAGTTGGAAAGGACCGAGCTTGTCGGTTGTTCCCGCGTAAACGCCGTCAAGCGTGACGCGAGCCTTGGGAGGATTGGTATCGAGGATCAGCGTCCCCACGCTGTCCCATTCGTAACCAGCCTTGGGGTTGCAGCCTGCCTGGCACGGATTTTCACTGGGATACGGACTGGCCCACCAATAATTGGGAGGAACATCAAGCGGTGAACTTTGCGAAGCGAATAAACCGGAAGCACCAAAGGCAGGGTACCCGTACCAACCACCATAATACCCCTGCTCAAATATAGGTTGAGCAGCGTAGGAATTATAGGAGTGGGTGCCAGCGGCAACGGCCCTTCGCTGGGCAAAGAGGGGTGCGGATACCAAAATGATCACAATCGCGGAATAGAGGATACTGCGGGATCTCTGACTCATAGGGCCTCCTCAATCGGAGCCGAGGTGCCTGTTTAAACACTTCCATTATAGCATTCTCACGAATTGAATGCGAACCGTTTGGGGCCTGCGTGGAAACTCCCCGCCGCGGCTAACCACCCTGGCGCACTGAGCGCCGTGGTGGTGGTGACAAGAGCCCATTCCCGATTGGGCTTGACGCTGTTTTCGATAGTGGGCTAACGTTGTAAAGTTGCGCGTAAATCTAAAATCGTTGCCTTAAAGACGGCCCAAGCGGTCTCGAGACACGAGTCGGAACGGGAATTCCTATGGATCTTTTTGAACTCACGAAAAGCCTGGTTAACATGGCCTCCGTCACCGGGCATGAGAGGGCCTGCGCGGAATTTGTAAGGGGGTATCTTGCCCAACTGGGTTTTCAGACAGAACTAATGCCCGTGTCGCGCGACCGGTCGAATGTATTCGCCACGTGGGGAAAGCCGGACATTGTGATGAGCACGCACATGGACACCGTGCCGCCCTTCTTTCCGGCGAACGAAGATGCCGACTTCATTTACGGCCGCGGCTCATGCGACGCCAAGGGAATCCTGGCCTCGCAAGTGTCCGCTGCGGAACGGCTCAAGAAAGATGGCGTGGAGGATTTCGCCCTGCTTTTTCTGGTAGGAGAGGAAACCACCAGTGATGGCGCGCGCGAAGCCAACCTGCACCCGCGTGGATCGCGCTACATCATCAATGGTGAACCGACGGAAAACAAACTGGTGATTGGCACCAAGGGAAACTTGCGGGTTGACATTCGCGCGCACGGCAAGATGGCGCATTCTGCTTACCCGCATTTGGGCGTGAATGCCATTGAGAAGCTGTTGGATGTGCTTGCGGACGTACGCAGGATTCCTCTGCCAAACAGCACGATGTTGGGGCCCTCAACCATGAATATCGGCATGATCACCGGCGGCCGCGCTGCCAATGTGGTCCCCGATGAAGCTGTGGCCCAGATCCTGATTCGAATCGTGGAGAATTCCGAGCCCCTGCGGCAGAAGTTTGTGGAAGCGATCGGTGACCGCTGCGAGCTGGAGGTGGTGCGCGACACGCCACCGCTCCTAATGGAAAAACTTGAGGGCTACGAAACGGATGTGGTGGCGTTTACCACTGACCTGCCGTCGCTGACCCATTGGGGACGCCCGCTGCTCCTGGGGCCCGGCTCCATCAGCACCGCGCACACCGATCGTGAGTGCGTACGCAAGGCAGACCTGTCGGCTGCGGCTGATCTTTATTACCGCATGGTGCGCGACCTGAAAAAGCAAAATGCTGTCAGTCATCAGTAGTCAGTTGTCAGTAACTGCCTTTACTGAGAACTGTGAACTAACGACTGACGACTTCTGGAAAATGGAAAGGGGAAGGTGGAATCAATTCACCGTTATCGGCCATGAAGAAGATTGAAGTGGGAATTCTGGGAGCAACAGGGATGGTGGGGCAGCGCTTTGTAAGCCTGCTCGAGCATCACCCGTGGTTTGAAATCAAATGGCTTGCAGCCTCGGAACGGTCGGCAGGCAAGACCTATCGCGAAGCCTGCAATTGGCGCGTGCGCGATGCCATGCCCGAGAGCGCGTGGGACCTCCCCGTGCACGAGTGTAAGCCGGGGGGCGCGCCGCAATTGCTGTTCTCCTCTCTGGATTCCAAAGTTGCGGGACAGGTAGAGAAGGAATTTGCCCAGGCCGGCCATGTCGTGGTTTCGAACTCCTCGAATTTCCGCATGGAGCAGGACGTGCCGCTGCTCATTCCGGACGTCAACCCCGACCACATGGCGCTGGTCCGCCAGCAACAGAAGCTGCGCAATTGGAAGGGCATGATCGTAACCAACCCCAACTGCACAACGGTGGGTTTGGTGATGTCGCTCGCGCCGCTGCAAAGAGCTTTTGGACTCGAAAAAGTCCTGATGACCAGCATGCAGGCGGTTTCCGGCGCAGGATACCCGGGAATCCCCACGCTCGACATCCTGGGCAACGTGGTCCCCTATATCGGCGGGGAAGAAGAGAAAGTGGAGCGCGAGACGCGCAAGCTCTTGGGTAAACTGGTGGATGGCCAGGTCAAGATGGGCGAGTTTATCGTCAGCGCACATTGCAACCGAGTGATGGTGGAAGATGGCCATACGGAGACCATTTCCGTGTCGTTCAAAACCAAAACATCGGTTGCTGAAATTGCGGAAGCCTGGCGCGCCTATCGTTCCGTGCCGCAGGAGCGCAACCTGCCTTCCGCCCCAAAGTACCCCATTATTGTGCGGGAGGAGCGAGACCGGCCTCAGCCGAAATTCGACTTGAACGCCGGAAACGGCATGTCAACCGTGGTCGGCCGCCTGCGCGAATGTCCCGTGCTGCAATTCAAATACGTGGCGTTCAGTCACAATACCATCCGTGGCGCAGCCGGCGCGGCACTGCTCAATGCGGAGTTGATGAAGTCGGAAGGGTATTTAGATTGAGTGCTTGGAAGGCGTGAAAGGGTAGACGGTAGTCAGTAAACGGTAGACAGGGAATTCGTATGCCGTATTCCCCCCTGCCTCTGCTGAACAAGATCGATGGACAGCAGATGGCGGACGGTAAACAGAGAAATGGGATGCCGTCTACCGTATACCGTCTACTGATCCTACCGGTGAATTATGATTAATCTTGCATTACTCGGTTACGGGAAAATGGGAAAGACGCTGGCCCTTTTAGCGCCCCAGCGCGGCTTTGAAGTGCGCCTGGTGATGGATCTTGACGTCAACGCGCAAAGCTGCGGCATCACTCGCGAGAAGTTCAAGGGTGTTGACGTCTGCATCGACTTCACCACGCCCGATGCCGTAGTGGAAAACGCTCATCGGGTGGCCGCCCTGGGGGTGAATCTTGTGGTCGGCACCACCGGTTGGCAGAAGCACCAGGCGGAGGTTCGCAAGGTAATCGAGCAGGCAGGGGTTGGCATGGTGTATGCCGCCAACTTCTCCATTGGGGTAAACCTGTTCTACCGGTTGGCGCGTGCGGCGGCGGAGATCTTTGCTCCGTTCCCCATGTACGATCCTTTCCTTGTCGAGGCGCATCACAAGATGAAGAAGGATGCCCCGTCGGGGACCGCGCTCGAAATCTCGCGGCAGATTCAGCCTTACCTCGTGGACCGCGATATCCCCGTGGCCAGCGTGCGCGCCGGTTACATCCCCGGGACGCATGAGCTTGGTTTTGATTCCGAGGCGGACACCGTGGTATTGAGTCACACGGCGCGAGGCCGGCAGGGCTTTGCGGAAGGGGCTCTTTATGCCGCCCGCTGGGTGGTCGGCAAAAAAGGATTGTACAGTTTCGCAGAAGTGCTGGAAATGGGTGCCGGGTCCTAGGAAAAGAACGAAACTGGAAACTTGAAATTCGAAACTCGCAAGCAGGGCCCTGAATTTCGATTTTCCAGTTTCGAGTTTCGCTTCTGTTGGTCAGCGCCAGGTACTTGCGTTTGGAGGTCACCCCATGAGCTTGGAAATTCGCGGTTGCGGCACAGCCCTTGTCACCCCCTTTCGGAAAAACGGTTCTGTGGATGAAGCGGCGCTGCGGCGTCTGGTGCAATTCCAACTGCGCGAAGGGATCGACTTTCTTGTTCCCTGCGGCACTACGGGTGAAACCCCCACGCTGGAGCACGGTGAGTATCTGGGGGTGATTCGCGTCGTCCTGGAAGAAGCGGGTGGAAAGGTTCCCATCGTCGTGGGAGTAGGCGGCAACAGCACAAAGAAAGTGTGCAATTTGGCCGGCGAAATCAAAGAACTGGGCGTCCAAGCCATACTTTCTGTTGCGCCTTACTACAACAAACCCACCCAGGAAGGTCTGTACCAGCACTTCAAGGCAATAGCGGAGGCCTCTGACCTGCCGGTCATTCTCTACAATGTGCCGGGGCGTACCTCGTCGAATATTGAGCCTGCCACCGTTGGGCGCCTCGCGCAGGTTCCCAACATCATCGGCATCAAGGAAGCCTCTGGAAGCATTGTGCAACAGATGGAAGTGCTGAACGCTGTGCCCCCCGGCTTTAACGTGCTTTCTGGAGATGACGCCTTCACTTTCCCGCTGATCGCGGTGGGTGGCGTGGGCGTGATTTCCGTAGTGGCCAATGAAATTCCCGGGCCCATGACGAGGCTCGCTCACCTGGCGCTCGATGGCAAGTACGACGAGGCGCGCAAACTGAATGCCCATCTGCTGCCCTTGATGCAAGTCAACTTCATCGAGACCAACCCTATTCCGGTAAAGGCCGCCCTCGCCATGATGGGCATGATCGAAGAAGTCTACCGTCTGCCCATGGTTCCCATGAGACCCGAAAACCGCGCCAAACTCGAAAAGGTAATGGCCGCCCAAGGGTTGCTCCCCAAGACTTCTGCCGCTTAGAACAGGGCCGGTTGTGGTGCGGGCGGGATGCCCACGCCAAGGCATGGGAAACTCCGCCCCACTTCCGTTCTGCGACACCCGGTCTGCCCTACCTGAACGCGTCAGAATTGCCTCCTCCAAATGTTAATGGTTCCGTCGGCGTAGCCGGCGGCGAGGTATTTGCCGTCCGTGCTGAGGGCTACGTGCCACACGCTCGAATGCGCCCCCAGGGTTTCAATGTTTTGGCCGGTGGCAGCATCCCAAACGCGCACCGTACGGTCCACCCCGCCCGTAACCACAAACTGCCCATCAGGACTAAAGGTTGCGGACATTACCGTGCCCACGTGTCCCGAAAGAGTATAGAGGGACTGGCCCCTCAAGACGTCCCATATGCGCGCCGAGCCGTCAGCGCTGGCGGAAACCAGGCGCTGGCCATCGGGGCTGAAGGCTACGTTTACAATGCTGCCGCTATGCCCGGTGAGGCCGTGGATCTCCTTGCCCAATGGGCGATCCCATAGCGTCACGGTGGAGTCCATACCGCCGGCCGCGATGAACTTCGAACTGGCGCTGATGGCCACGCAGAGTGGTTTTGAC
>JARLGN010000102.1 GCA_031292775.1 Acidobacteriota bacterium
CTCTCCCCCAAAGGGGGGAGGGATGGAGTTTCAAATTACCTCTCCCCTCGCCCCTTTGGGGGAGAGGGGCCGGGGGTGAGGGGGTCGCATGGCTTGCCCACCGGCCGGTGACTAACACAAGTCACAGACTATTCAATCCGGCCCCCGCCGGTGGCTGGGCTGCCTACTGCTTACTGCCTACTGCTACATGCTCATCCAGCCACCCCAATACTGTCTTGTACCAGAGTTGGCTGTTCTGCGGTTTTAGCACCCAATGGCCTTCGTCGGGAAAATAGAGGAGCTTCGAAGGGACGCCCCGCCGTTGCAGGGCGGAAAAATTCTGGAAGGCCTGACCTTCGGGCACGCGAAAATCTTTCGCGCCTTGCACCAGCAGCATGGGCGTTTTGACGTTCTGGACGAAATTCGAAGGAGACCATTTCTCGCGCAGCGCGAGGGATTCCTTCTCCCAGGGCAGTCCTTTGAACTCCCACTCATCGAACCACAGTTCCTCCGTTTCGCCGGCCATACTGTGATTGTCAAAGTCACCATCGTGCGAAACCAGCGCCTTGAAGTGGTCGGTGTGGCCGGCGATCCAGTTGATCATGAATCCGCCAAAGGATGCCCCCGCCGCCACCATGCGCGTCTTGTCAACATAGTCCAGTTTTTCCAGGAAGTCAGTCGCGCTCATCAAATCCTGAAAAGGTGCGCCGCCCCAATCGCCGGAAATTGACTCCACAAATTTCTGGCCATAGCCCGTGGAGCCGTGAAAGTTCGTCATCAGCACCACGTAGCCGTGCGCGGCGAACATCTGGGCATTCCAGCGGTAGCTCCACGCGTCTTCCCAGGCGCTCTGTGGGCCGCCATGCACCAGCAGCAGGCCCGGATATTTCTTGCCCGAATCGAACCCCGGCGGCTTCAGCATCAGGCTTTCGATTTCCGCCCCCAGAGCACCGCGCGTGGTTACGAACTCGGCGGGATTCACGTCGAGAGCCGCCAGCAGCGCGTCGTTTTCGTGCGTGAGCTGGGTGAGTTGCGCCTTTGTTTCTCCTTCAATTTTTGTGCGCCCGTCCCTGGTCTCAACGTGGCCGGGTACTGACACGCGATAAACCGTTGTCGGCTGCGTCAGGCTGGTTTGTGTCAGGATTAGCCATGCGCCATCAGGGTTGACGCTCAGGTTGTCATTCATCCCCTCCAGAACTTTTTCGACCTTTGGTGCGCTGACGGATGTCTTGAAAACCGGCTGCCGCGCGTGGTCTGAGGCGGTAAAGTAGAGGGTATTACTGTCCGGCGCCCAGGCGAATCCACTTACCCACTGGTCGAATTCCGGAGTGACGTCGATAACCTTTGCGGCCTCGCGATCATAAACGCGCAGGCGGAAGAGGTCCGACTCATAGCCATTGCGTGCCTGCGAGGTGTAGGCGATGTAGCGCCCGTTGGGAGAGTATTGGGGGGATGCGTCGGAACCGCGATTGTCGCTGGTGATGTTGAGGGGCTCGCCGCCCTTCGCTCCCACGATATAAAGATCATCGTTCGTGGTCCATGCCGCCGCTGACTGGCCCGCGGAACCCTTGGTGCGATTCGAGGTGTAGCAGACCTCCGTGCCGTCAGGCGAGATGGCATAACCATCCGGCGCGCCGAGGAAGAACGTGGGCGAATCGTAAGCGCCGGGAGTCAGGTCGCGGGGCGTGCCGCCTTTGGCGGAAATGGAGAAGAGGTGCGTGTACCGGCCCTCGCGCCAGGAGTCCCAATGGCGGAAGAGTAGTTCCGTAAAAATCTGGGCTTTGACTTTGCTTTCCCCCGCTTCTTTCAGCCGCTGCGCGTTGCAGGCATCATCCGGGCAGTCGGGATAGACCTGCGAAGTGAACAGCAACATGTCGCCATGCGCTGCCCACGTCACGCCGTCGGCTTCCGTCGAAAGGGTAGTGAGGGGCCGGGGATCGCCACCTTCGAACGACATGACCCACACTTGTGAGTTGCCCCCGCGCGTGGAGATGAACGCCAGCGATTTGCCATCGGGGGACCAGCGCGGCCGCATGTCGGAGCCGTCGCCGCGCGTCAGTTGCTGGGGCTCTCCGCCCTCAGCGGACACGACCCAGATGTGCTTCACCGTTTTGTTGGCAGCCATATCCACCGCGCCAACTTCGTAGGCGATCCATTTGCCATCCGGTGATAGCTGCGGATCGGCGATGCGCTGCACCTTCGCCAGATCTTCAAAGGAGATTGGGTGTTTAGCCTGTGCCACGGAACATACCCCCAAGAAAAGGAATGTTATTCCCAAGTGAACAAGTATCTTCATGATTGCTCTCCGCGAGGTGATTTATGCAATCCCTCTTTTCGGCAACAAACTTACCTTGAGAGAAAGCTCCAAGATAGGCCGACACATGAGTCACTGCAAATCATTCACCGCAGAGACGCGGAGGCGCAGAGCTAGAAAAGTAAATGATTCCCTGCTCTGCGGCTCCGCGCCTCTGCGGTGATAGATTGTAATCCGTTCCAGCTCCTCAGCGTTTAATGCGGGCCGAGCCGCCCTTCATTACGTGCTTGACCTCTTCCAGCGTAATCATGCTGGTATCGCCGCGGGTCGATTGCAGCAGCGCGCCATGCGCCGCGCCCATATCCACAGCCTCTTGCGGGCTTCCGCCGTTAAGCAGAGCGTATACGGCCCCGCTGCAGAACCCATCGCCGCCCCCCACGCGATCTTCAATCTCCAGACCTTCATAGCGCTTGGACTGATAAAAGGCCCCGTCGTAATAGAGAATCGCCGACCAGTTGTTGACGAGCCCGCTTACCACTTCGCGCAGCGTGGTGCCGACGGCCTGAATGTGGGGGTACTTGCCCACCACCTGCTCCACCATTCTCTTGTAACCCTCGACTGGAAGTTTCTTCAGGGATTCGTCCACTCCCTCAACTTTGAACCCCAGGACCTTTTGGAAATCTTCTTCGTTGCCAATCAGCACATCGATGAAGGGCACCAGTTCTTTGGTCACGGCGATGGCCTTGGCGCTGGACCACAATTTGCTCCGGAAATTGAGGTCATAGCTCACCATGGCTCCCGCTGC
The DNA here is from genome assembly GCA_031292775.1 of Acidobacteriota bacterium. Taxonomy (GTDB): domain Bacteria; phylum Acidobacteriota; class Terriglobia; order UBA7540; family UBA7540; genus Bog-366. The sequence continues at coordinate 3,039 of JARLGN010000102.1, forward strand.
GTGCGCCGCTTCCATGGACTCTTTAACCACCGCGGCGCTGGAATCACTGAGCGCCGTGCAAATTCCTCCCGTGTGAAACCACCGCACGCCGCGAGCGAAAATGCTTTTCCAATCGACTTCGCCGGGCTGGATGTGGGCGGCGGCGGCATGGCCGCGGTCATACATGGTCATGCTGCCCCGTACGCCAATGCCGACCTCGGTAAAATTCAAACCGATGCGGTCCGCCTTACCCACGCCGTCGTAGGGAATCCAGACTACGTGGCTGATATCCATTCCCGAGGCGCGGGCATGATTGCGAATGAAAGCTCCCAGCGGGTTTTCCACCAGGCGCGACACCCACGAGGTGCGCAGGCCCAGACGGCTGAGCGCGTAGCTGACGTTGTACTCGCCACCACCCACCCAAGCCTCGAAATAAGGAGTGAATTCAATGCGCTGATGTCCCGGGGGACTCAGGCGGATCATGCACTCGCCAAATGTCAGAATATCCAGTTGGCATTCATTGGCAGCTTTCAGTTTAAGGGGCATATACGATTCTCCTGACAAGAACATGGTAAAGAAATAAAAATGATTCTATACGATAACACCGTTGACGCGGTGCTGGTGTTTCAGGAAGGGCCGGAACAGCCCCCAATTCTGGAATGAAGCCGCTAAGCGTCTGTTTTGTTGTGGCCCGCTATTTCCTAACGAGTACGGCGAAGTTATACCCTTGCGCGATCCACTGCCGAATCGCCGCGTCACTCCCGCCCTCCACATTGACGATGCTTTGCGGCGGACGTGTCGCGCCCGTATTGACCAGGAACCCGATCTGGTAGCCAGCCTTTTCGTACTTTCTCCTGGTCAGGTCGTAAGTCATGTCGAGACTTTCGTGAATCCAGTTGGCGATCAAGTCAGGTTGGCGCGAGAGGGTGTAA
>JARLGN010000103.1 GCA_031292775.1 Acidobacteriota bacterium
AAGGAGGAAATTTACGGCAATCGCCTCGTTCTTTTTGCTCCGCTGTACATTTCCAATCTCTGCACAAACGACTGCGCCTACTGCGCCTTCCGGACGTCGAATCAGGACGTAAAACGGCGTTCGTTGAGCCAGGATGAAATTCGCAGGGAAGTTGAAGCCATCGAAAAGCAGGGACACAAGCGCATCCTGATGCTGGCCGGCGAATCCTATGGAATAGAAGGACTTAAGTACATTCTGGATTCCATAAAGACCATCTATGACACCAAGGTAGGCCGGGGCGAAATTCGCCGGGTTAACATCAACATGGCCGCCATGACGGTGGCTGAATTTCGGGAAGTTAAGGCCGCACAGATTGGCACCTATCAACTCTTTCAGGAAACCTACCATCGTGAAACCTACCTGAAGATGCATCGCAGCGGTCCCAAGCGGAATTACGATTTCCATGTCACGGCGATGGACAGGGCCCAGCAAGCAGGGATCGACGATGTTGGAATCGGCGTCCTGTTTGGCCTCTACGACTGGCGTTTTGAAATGCTGGCATCGATGCAGCACATTCACCACCTGGAAAAGGAATTCGGCGTGGGCCCGCACACCATCAGCATGCCCCGCATTGAACCCGCCGTGGGCTCGCCGGTGGCCGAGCATCCGCCTTATCAGGTGAGCGACGCAGACTTCCTGAAGATTGTCGCCATCTACCGGCTGGCGGTGCCCTACACGGGAATGATCATGTCCACGCGCGAACACATCGATGTGCGGCGGGAAACTTTTCGCTTGGGCGTCTCACAGATTTCTGCCGGCAGCCGGGTGGATCCCGGAGGCTATACCCAAAGCATCGGAGACTTCAATCGAGCTCAATTCCAGGTGGGCGACACGCGATCCACGGACGAGGTGATTCGCGACATTGTGGAGATGGGCTTCATCCCTTCGTTCTGCACCGCTTGCTATCGCCTGGGTCGAACGGGAGCGGACTTTATGGACATGGCCAAACCCGGCGAGATCAAGTATCACTGCACGCCCAACGCTCTTTCGACATTTGCGGAATACCTGAACGACTATGCCTCACCCAAAACCCGCAAAGTGGGGAGAGACATGATCCAGAAGATGCTGGGCGACATGGAAGAAGGCCAGCGCTGCATTGCCTGCCCGCTGGTGGAGCAAGTCGATTTGGGAAAGCGGGACGTGTTTGTGTAACGGCACACTCCCCCAAATTAATCTTCTTCCCTCGCCCCCTTGGGGGAGAGGGGGGACCGCAAGGCGGTGGGTGAGGGGGTTTCAAGCTGAACGGCCATTGCGACTGGGCCGTAAAAGCAAGGCAAAAGACAAAGGGCGAAAGGCAAAAGTGAAAAACCTTGCGGCCCAACATCTGTGCTAGGAAAGCAAGAAGTTGCGGAGTGAGAAAAGGGGATCAAGATGAGACGCGGGCAGTTTTGACCCCCTCACCCGTCTCGCCCCGGCTGGCGAAAACGCCGGATGCGCGCCACCCTCTCCCCCAAGGGGGCGAGGGAAGTGGGGTCAATTTAGTTGGTGGTCACCAGACTGTGGAAACCAAAACCGTGAATGATAAAAACTCCTCCAGAACGGAACGGGACCTGATCGGCGAGGTTGAACTCCCCGCTGAGGTGCTCTACGGCATTCACACGGCCCGGGCGATGGAGAACTTTCCCCTTGCCTGCCGCCCTGTCCATGCGGAATTGGTCCGCGCCTATGGCACGGTCAAGCTGGCTTGTGCCCTGACCAACCGGACGTTGGGCGCGTGGGCAAACGACCCGGCCAAGGCCGACGCCATCGAGCGTGCCTGCCGCGAAATGAGCGAGGGGCTCCTGACGCAGCATGTCATAGTGGACCAGCTTCAGGGCGGAGCGGGGACCAGCACCAATATGAACGTCAATGAGGTGCTGGCGAATCGCGCCCTGGAGTTGCTCGGCGTGGAGCACGGTGACTATCTTCGCGTATCACCTCTTGACGACATCAACCTTCACCAGTCCACCAACGATACCTATCCCACCGCGCTGAGGCTGGCCGCAATCCGGCTGCTGCGTATTCTGGAGGAGCGTGTCGTAGGGTTGCAGGAAGCTTTCCAGGCGGCGGAGAAACGCTTCGCCCACATCGTCAAAGTGGGGCGCACGGAAATGCAGGACGCCGTACTGACCACGCTGGGCCGCGAGATGGGCGCGTACGCGGAAGCCTTCAACCGCGACCGCTGGCGCATTTATAAATGCGAGGAACGTCTGCGGGTGGTGAACCTGGGCGGGACCGCCATCGGCACCGGGCTTGCCGCGCCCCGCCAATTTATCTTTCGTGTTGTGGACACGCTGCGGGAAGTCACCGGAATCGGCTTCGCGCGCGCCGAGAACCTGGTGGAGGCCACCCAGAACAGCGACGTATTTGTTGAGGTCTCTGGCATTCTCAAAGCGCTGGCCAGCTCTCTTTGGAAAATCAGCTCAGACCTGCGGTTGATGTCTTCGGGCCCCCACGCTGGCCTGGCGGAGATTCGATTGCCGGAGCGTCAGGCCGGCTCATCCATCATGCCGGGCAAGGTCAATCCCGTGATCCCCGAGGCGGTTACACAGGCGGCCATGCTGGTTTTCGGCTATGACTCCGCCCTGGGTATCGCCTGTGCCTCCGGGTGCCTGGAACTTAATCCCTTCATGCCCCTCGTCGCCGCATGTCTGCTGGAAAGCCTTGACCTGCTGGCGCGCGCCTGTGATCTGTTTCGCCGCCACGCGGTGGAAGGTATTGAGGCTGATGAAGCGGCCTGCCGCGAGCACGTGGAGAATTCCACCGCGGTGGCAACGGCGCTGGTGCCGCGTTTGGGCTATGAAGGCGCAAGTTCCGTGGTGAAGCAGTCACGGGAAAGCGGGCGGAAAATTCGCGAGGTCGTGCTCGCAAACGAGTTGATGACCCCGGAACAGTTTGAGGAACTCATCAGCCCGGAAGCGGTCTGCCGTTTGGGGAAGCCGTAGTGTTTGGTTGCCGGAACTGGCGAACCCGGGCACGGACAACCATACCGGGCGCAGATAACCACCCCGGCGCCCAGGGGCGCCACCCCTCTCCCCCTCGGAGAGGGCAGTCTAGCAGCCAACCTTCTCCCAGGGGAGAAGGTGCTGAGGTACGAAGCGGATGAGGGGTCTCTTCTCTCGACCTCCCACTATCAACAAGGACACAAAGATGTTTGCTAAAAAAACAGGAATATACGGTATTGCAATGCAGAGTTGCGCTCCGCGCCAGACGGAGAATTGAGCATGGCAACCAACCGGCGGCACGACATTCGGGAAAACCTTCTGCTGGCACTGGACACGCTGCGGACTCACAAATTCCGCGCCTTCCTGACTCTTTTGGGCGTCCTGATCGGCACTGCCACGGTAATCAGCGTGGCCTCCATTTTCAAGGGCCTCGACCAGCAACTGGTAGACGTCGCCGAGGGCTTTGGAACACGCTCGCTTTTCATCTATAAATTTGACCCCGGCAAGGTGGGCCCCCTGACACGGGCGGAGCGCCTGCGCAAACCCCTGACTTATGAGCAGGCCATGGCCATCCAGGAGTTGTGCCCTTCTGTGCAGACGGTCGGAGTGGAAATCTTTAACCGTGGACCTGCCGTGACCTCCAAGTACAAAGGTCTGGAGATGGTCGACACGACCCTCGACGGGGCCACGCCGGACAATTTCCAGGCCATGAACTCTGACCTTCAGGACGGCCGCCTTTTCACCAACATGGACGATCTTCATCGGACCAACGTGGCCGTGCTCGGGGCCGATGTGGTGGAACGGCTATTCGTGGGCGAGGATCCGATCGGCAAGGAAATCCAGGTGGACGGCCACACCTTTCAAGTGGTGGGGACGCTTACCAAGCGCAAGTCTTTTCTGGGTGATAACGGCAATGATCGCATCGTGTTCGTCCCCTACTTCACCTTTATATCGCTATATCCCAAAGCCAAAGAGGTCTTCGTTACCGCCATGGCGTTTCCCGGCAAGCTGGAACAGGCAAGAGATGAAACCACCGCCGTGCTCCGCCGGGTGCGTAATGATAAACCCATGGAGCCTGACAGCTTTGGTATCGCCACGGCGCAGTCATTCATTACCAACTTCCGCGACATCATGGGAACCGTGGTGCTCGTGGCCATGGTGATCTCTTCCATCGGCCTCATGGTGGGCGGCATTGGCGTCATGAACATCATGCTGGTGTCGGTCACCGAGCGCACCCGCGAGATTGGCGTCCGCAAGGCCATTGGCGCGCGGCGCAGCGATATCACCTGGCAATTTCTGCTGGAGGCCATGACGCTCACCGGCGCCGGGGGATTGCTCGGCATCCTTGCCGGCGCCATGCTCAGTTCCCTGGTCAGGTTCGTATTCGCCAGCCTGACGACGTCCGTTCCCCTCTGGGCGGTCGTTACGGGATTCGTTTCTTCCGTCAGCATTGGTTTGTTCTTCGGAATGTGGCCCGCCATGAAGGCCGCCCGGCTTGACCCCATCGTCGCCCTCAGGCACGAATGAGCCCGCGAGGAAATCGCCAGCCCGCGGATCGGGCGCGCGCTTTCATTGAATTCTTGAATTTTGAATCTTGAATTTTGAATTCAGCCAAATCCCCCGGGCGCCGAGGTTGCGTCGGGTGAGCTGAGGGAAGCTCGGAGGCGGGATGTGCCTCGGCGCCCGGGGAAACTATGCAAAAATCACAAACCCTGCATATCCCAATCCGCCGCCCAGGATTGCGCCCACCACCACATCACTCAGGAAGTGCATTCCCAACATAATGCGCGACGTGGCCACGCTGAACGCGCAGAGCAGCAGCACCCCCATCAGGTGCGGATAAAAACTGCCCACCGCCGCGGTGAAGGCGAAGGCTGTAATGGTATGCCCGGAGGGAAACGAGAATTGGTCAGGCGGCAGCAATGTGGCCCAGCAATGCGGCACCACCGTGTTTGGCCGCTTCCGCCCTGTCAGTTTTTTCAGGATCAGAAAGATAATCGCCCCGGTGCTGCACGCCGTCCAAGCCGCGGTCACCGCCTCATACCGGGTGGTTCCCCCGAAAGCCACGACCAGCCCGGTGAACCCGTACCAAAGCCAGCCATCGCCTCCGCGCGTGGCAAGAATCATCCAAAGCCGGAACCAGCGGGGCGGCCGCCACCGATGCACGCGCCGCATCAATCGATGGTCGCGCGTGGAGATGTAATCAAGCATATGACCGGGAATTGTCATGCGCTTGCCTCCCCTGAAGCAGGCCGCATCCCGGGTGTAGGTGCGTCCCCCTCAAGCCCACGCCACTGCTCCCAGCGTCTTCCCCAGTGTCGTGCGAACACATCCTCCACCACGTAGTTCAGCAGGGTGACCACCGGGATCCCCAACGCCAGCGGGACAAAAAGCGCAGTCGCCGGCTTCTCCTCCATAAACGCGGCACAGATTTGGAGCACATCGCGCGTCAGGCGCCAGAAGTGTCCCGAACTGCCTTGCACCTGCCCACGCCCGCGCCGCAGACCTTCCAGATACTCCGCCTTGTTGCGTGCGCCAGGCACCTCGGTGCAAACACTTCCCAGCGAGTTCAGGGTGTGCGCATCACTGCCACCCAGCCGGGCCCGTCCGGAACTCTCCGCCAGGCGCTCTGCCAGGCGGTTGCATCGCTCCGGCACATGTCCATTGCGCACTTCCACACCTGGAAACGCGCCGTCGAGCCAAAAAAAATCTTCCACGGACCGGCGGCCCGTCAGCGCGGAGAAGGCGTGGTTGACGCTGTAGAAAAGGTCTTGTTCGTTCAGGTAGGCCACCAGGCGCGGCAGGTCATTGCGCAGCCGCTGGATTTCCACGTGCTGAGGCTCCGCGAGGTCGTACACGCCAATGTGCAACTCATTGCCGCTGGGCATGCGGCAGGTCACTTCTTCGCTGATGAAGAAATCCACGTGCCGTCTCAACGTCTCTGCCGCGTCCATGGAGTCGTGGTCGGAAACTGTGACCAGGCCCATCCCCCGCCGCCGCAGCGTCTGGTAAACCTCCTCCGGTTCGCTGTAGCACTCACGACAGAAGGTCCCCAGCAACGGCAGCGTGCACTTGCCGGAGTGGATCGTATGCACATGCAGATCACATCGCACGGTATCAGGATGCAATGTCCATGTTACGGCAATGTATATGCGCAGTGAAGTATTCATTAAGAGTGACTATTGCCTATTTACAGGATAAGTGAACTATGAAAAGGTGTGAGTATGATAAACACCGACATTGTTTTTTTCGATGCGGGTGGCGGCCATCGCGCCGCTGCTGAGGCTCTCCGCCTGGTCATGGAAGAACAGGGGGGATGGAAAACCCGGCTGGTGAACCTGCAGGAATTGATGGATCCCATCGACTGGTCGCGCCAGCTCACCGGCCTGCGCATGCAGGACATGTACAACCTGATGCTGAAGAAGGGCTGGACGCTGGGCACGCCGCAGACCGTGCGGATTCTGCAGTTCTTCATCCACCTTCTGCACCCGCGGCAAATGCGATTGCTGGAAGAGTTCTGGAGCTCCAGCCGCGCCGATCTTGTCGTTTCAGTCGTTCCCCACTTCAACCGCGCTTTCGCCCAAAGCCTGCTCAAGGTCAAGCCCGCCACGCGCTTTGTGACGCTGCTGACCGACATCGCGGATTACCCTCCCCACTTCTGGATTGAACCCGAGGGGCAGTACATCATCTGCGGGTCAGACCGTGCCGTGGCGCAGGCGCGCGAACTCGGCATCTGCGACGGCCGCATCTTTCAAACTTCCGGCATGATCCTGCACCCGCGCTTCTATCAACACCTTCCCTGCGACCAGCGCGCGGAGCGGCGGAATCGCGGCCTGGACCCCGACCTGCCCACGGGGTTGGTGCTGTTCGGAGGGCAGGGTTCCGACGCCATGATTGAAATCGCGGAGCGGCTGGATGCCGAAGGCCCCCACAATGTGCAGCTTATTTTCATCTGTGGACGCAACGAAAAACTGGCCGCCGCCTTGCGCCGCCGGCGCAGCCGCATGCGGAACTTTGTGGAAGGCTTCACCAGCCAAATCCCCTTCTACATGCTCCTCTCTGATTTCTTTATCGGCAAGCCCGGGCCCGGCAGCGTCAGCGAAGCGGTGGCCATGCGCCTGCCCGTCATTGTCGAGCGCAATGCCTGGACGTTGCCGCAGGAACGCTACAATGCGCAGTGGGTTCGGGAAAAGCAGTTGGGATTGGTCATACGGGGACCGCACCAAATCTCCGGCGCGGTGAAGAAAATGCTCGAACGGGGGAACCTGGCACGCTATCGCGCTCAGGCTGCCTCCATTCGAAATAGGGCGGTTTACGAAATTCCCGGCATCCTGCGTCGAATCGTGGAAGGCACTCCCGACGGCCCGTCGCTGGCGCCGGAACCATCGCTGGCCGAAAGATCATTGAGCGAACAACGCGCGTGAGCGCCGAGATCCGGAGTCCTATTACATTTATAGCTCCATCAGAGCTAGCAAAAGGCAAGCCATCGCTGGTATGCTATGCAGCAGTATGCTCACCCGACTATACGTAACCAATTATCGCTGCCTCGTGAACTTCGAGTTCAAGCCAACTAACAAGCAGTTGATCATCGGCCGGAACGGTGTTGGCAAGACCACCGTCTTCGATGTTCTCGCCATGCTTCGTGACCTCGCCGCGCACGGAAAGTCTTGCGAGGAGTATCTTGGCGGTAAGACACACACCCGATGGCAAGATATTACTGAGCAACGATTCGAACTTGATGTTAAGGGTAACGGCGGCGAATACCGCTACAAGCTGGTGGTTGACGAATTTGACTTTGGAGCGGAATTTCGACGTGGTGGGTTTTTCGGTCGGATTGTTTCGGGACCGCTGCCTGGTGTCAGGCAAGAAACACTCGATTTCAACGGTAACCCGTTGTTTCGCTTCGACAATGGCGAAATCAGCCTCTTTGACGACCAGCAAAAGCCTGAGCCGAGCGTCAAATTCCCCTCTAATCAGGGCCGTTCTGGCCTTGCAGAGGCTGGCGGTAAGGATAGTACAAAGCTCGCTTGGTTTAGGCGATGGCTCCGAGGACTCACGGAGGTGCAGATCAATCCTTGGGCAATGTCCGCTCGTTCCGAGCGTGAATCCCAGGAGCCCACAAAGGATTTGATCAACTTTGCCGACTGGTATCGCCATCTTCGGTTGGAACGCGGCGATGAGGTCTACGAGGCGATGGCGAACCTGCGGGAGGCGATCCCGGGCCTGGAGGCACTCGATGCCAAGGAAGCAGGGCTCGATGTGCGGGTGCTGCAAGCCAAATTTCACAGCCGCGACGGAAATATTGTTGAGTTGCCGTTCACCGATCTGTCCGAAGGGCAGCGTTGTTTGATTGCGCTTTATGTGCTGCTTTACTGCGCCGTCGGACAAGATCGCACGTTGCTTATCGACGAGCCGGACAACTTCATTGCACTGGCAGAAATCCAGCCTTGGCTGATGAAATTGCTTGACCGTGTTGATGAGACAGGTGGACAGGTCATCCTTGTGTCCCATCACCCGGAATTGCTCGACCAGTTGGCAGACCAAGGTGGGAAGCTATTCGAAAGGCCGGGCGGCCGCGAAACGCTCGTGCGGCCCTTCGAACCGCCAGGAGACAGCGGTTTGAGGGCATCCGAGATCATTGCCCGGGGGTGGGAGAGTGCCTGACCGAGTTGCAAATATAGTGATCCTAGTGGAGGACATGGAGCAGCAAAATTTGATCTTTCGCTTTTTGGAGCGATGCAATCGCAGGATCACATATCGAGATTGCAGATTTGAGAAGCCCGCCAAACAATCTGGCGGAAGTGGAGAACAGTTCGTCCGCAACCAATACCCGGTGGAAGTCAAAGAGCATCGCCGCAGGACCGGGAAAGGTGCCTCTGCACTTTTGGTCACCATGGTCGATGCTGACAAGGAAACAACACAGTTTCGCGCGCGGCAACTCTCGGATGCACTCGAAGCTGCGAATTTGAAAGGTCGTGGTGCCGAGGAACTTATTGCTGTGTTGATCCCTAGACGTCACGTCGAAACGTGGATTCGCGCTTTGCTGGGGAATCGGGTAATCGAAAAGAACGACTACAAGAACCCAGAACCAACTCCGAAGGAAATCCGCCAAGCCGCCGAGACGCTGCACCAGTGGACCCGGCCCAACGCTGGTCCAGGCCCGACAGCCCCGGCGTCGCTCACCGCGTCCATTCCTGAATGGCAAAAGATTCCGTCATAAATTGAACTTCAAAGATGGTTGTCCAGCCAGAAAGATCACTGAGCGAACAACGCGCGTAGGCTGTCGGTAAAGGGTGCGCGCGCCACGCCTCGCTCCGTGATGATGGCGGTAATGTAGCGCTGCGGAGTAACGTCAAACGCCGGGTGCCGCGCTTGAACATCCCTGGGCGCGATCGCCACACCCGCAAGGTGGGTGACTTCGGCGGAAGATCGCTCCTCAATGGGAATCTGGTCACCCGACGCCAGGCTCATATCGATGGTGGAAAGCGGCGCGGCGACATAAAAGGGAATGCCGTTCTCATGCGCCAGCACCGACACGGAATAGGTTCCAATCTTGTTGGCCGTGTCTCCGTTGGAAGCAATGCGGTCCGCGCCCACAATGACGGCGCGAATCTCCCCCTGCTTCATGAAGTGCCCCGCCATGTTGTCCGTGATGATCGTCACGGGAATCTGATCTTTGGCCAGCTCCCAGGCCGTCAGGCGCGCTCCTTGCAGGAAGGGCCGCGTTTCATCGGCAAAGACTTGGATCTTCTTCCCCGCCCCCACGGCGGCGCGAATTACACCCAGGGCTGTACCGTAACCACCCGTCGCCAGCGCCCCGGCGTTGCAATGCGTCAGGACGGTTCCTGAATCCGGCATCAGGTCCGCGCCGTAGCGGCCCATGGCTTCGTTAATGGCAATGTCCTCCGCCAGCACGCGCTTGGCCTCTTCCTCCAGGCCCACCCTTACCATCGAGATAGCCGCAGCATCGGTGTGATGGCAAGACAGCGACTTTTCAAAAACATTCCGCATACGCTTGATGGCCCAGAACAGATTGACGGCAGTGGGCCGCGTCCTGGCAAGCGTGTCGGCAATGACATCGAAGTCCGCGCGTAACTCAGGAATGTTCTTCGCCCCGGAATTCTTGACCCCGATGGCAACACCCATCGCTGCCGCCACGCCAATCGCCGGCGCGCCGCGGATCACCATGGAGCGTATCGCTTCCGCGACCTCGCGATAGTCGGTGTAGGTGCGGTAAATCTCTTCTCCCGGCAGGCGCGTCTGGTCAATCATGCGCACGCCTTGCTCGGTCCACTCAATGGTTTTGAACATGCAACCTCGTTGGGCACCCCGGCCCTGGCATTCTGGATAGGGAGCTTGGTACGGCATGACAACTTATCACACCGGCCGGTTTCTGACCAAACAGCATCAGGCCAAGTGGCGGGGTAAACCCGCCGCTACGGCATCAATTGGGCTCAGTCACGCCGCCGCATCCCCAAACGCCGCGTCCAGTCTCTCTAGAATCTGGTTCAGCCATTCGCGGTGCTCGGGCTTCATCAGAACCGACCGCAGGCAAAGCACCGTTTCCTGTGGGTCGGATGAATTGGCGGCGAACGCGGGAAAGAATCCAACGGGCAGGCGGGCCATGGCGAGGTGCAAGTCGCGCTTTGCCGCGGCCGCAAAGATGCGGTGTGACATCTCGGAAGCAACGCGGGCGGACGTCGCCCGAGGCGCCCACACGACGATGTCAAGCTGCGGGGGAAAAGGCACCAGCCATCGCGAATCCGCGGAAAGACGCTCCGCCATACTGACCGCGGCTTCCCGGCAAGCCTCCATCCCGGCGGCGAACTCGCCCCCGCGTGTCAGTGGCAGCAATTTCTGTGTGGCCCACAGTGCCACGGCGGAAGCCCCCGGGCGTGAGCACTCCAGGCTGATTTCACCCAGATGCAATTCCGCCGTGGTGAAGTAAGTGTAGGGGGAATCGTGTTTATACAGCGCCCCCACACTCGGATCGCGAAACAGCACGCACCCGCATCCATAGGGTTGCAAGCCATGCTTGTGAGGATCAACGACAATCGAGTCGGCCTGGCCGATCTGGTCGTAGGCGGCGCGGACTTCCTCCGTCAGATTCCCCGCAAGCTTGAAGTAACCGCCATATGCCGCGTCCGCGTGTACGCGAAAGCCGTGTTGGGCGCGCAGGCGGAGAATCTCCGGCAAGGGGTCGACGGATCCCGACCCGGTGGTTCCAAGCGTTGCCACGACACAGCCAATGTCGCCGGCCGCCAGCAATTTCTGCAGGGCCCCAGTATCCATCCGTCCCCGCGAGTCGCAGGGCACTTCCGCAAACGGCAATCCCAGCACGCTGCTGATGCGGTGGTGCGTATAGTGGGCCTGCGCCGAGGCAGCGATCTTTTTTCCCGGATGAAGTTGTCCCGCCACCCAAAGCGCCTCCAAGTTGGCCATGGTGCCGCCGCTGGCAAGATGTCCCAGGTGAGTTTGCCATCCGAACATCGCCGCAAGCTCCGCCACGGCTTCCTTCTCCATTGCCGAACTGGCGCGTCCACCATCCAGGGCGTGATTATTGGGATTGATCCAGGTGGCCAGGGCATAAGCCGCTCGGGCAATGGGATGCGGCGGCCTAAGCATCTGGCCGGCATAAAGAGGGTGAAAGTACGGGTAATTGTCGCGCAGACGCAGAGCAACCTGCTGCATTACCTCGCTGATGCGCTCCTGGCCCGGCACTCGCGCATCGACGGCAGGAAGCGTGGCAAAGCCCTGCTCCAACATCCGCAACGCCACCGGTAGAATCTCCAGTGTTCCCTTTTCAAAATCCATCGCGACCTCCCATGAGGCTTGGGGTTGGGGAGTCAGGATTCGGGAAATGACGCCCCTGCATTCCGAATCCCCAACCCCGAACCCGTAATTCCAAATCCCGTACTCGCTCAGGGCAAATCGGAGAAGGGCAGAAGCAGTGGAGGCTCGGCAAGGAAAGGCAGGCGCGCAATCTCCTTCAGGGCGCGGGTCACGTGCTTCTCCTTGGTGGCTTCCAGGGTCATTACGAAGGGCAGGTGCTGTTTCTTGCAGTCGGGCTCTTGCAAAACGGAGTCGATGTTGATGCGGTGGCGGCCCAGGATGGCGCAGACTCGTCCCAGAATTCCAGGACGGTCACGCACGACGAGCCGCAGATATGTGGCAACCACATTCTCATCGGGCGCGGCGATCCGGGGTGGATTCCAGTTTTCGTATCCAAAGGGGGTCGAGATCGAACTGCCCGCGGCAATCGAGCGCGCGATCTGGACGACGTCGGAAAGCACCGCCACACCCGTGGCTTCACCCCCGGCGCCGCGGCCGGTGATGCTGGTATTACCACCCTTGTTACCTACCAACAGTATCCCGTTGGTGGCGCCCATCACCCCCGCCAGGCGCGAGGCAGTGGGAATCATCATCGGTCGCACAAAAACTTCCAGGCGATTGCCGGCGCGCCGCCGGGCTCCGGCGATCAGGCGCAGAGTGTGGTTCAGCCGGTGCGCGTAGGCAAAGTCCACCTGATCGATGTGCGTGATGCCTTCCACGGGGATATCCACGATGCGCACAGCCTGGCCGAAACACATCATCGCCAGGATGGCAATCTTGTAGCTCGCATCGTAGCCTTCGACGTCAAAGGTGGGGTCGGGTTCGGCGTAACCCTTTTCCTGAGCTTCGGCCAGGGCTTCGTTGAACGCACAGCCGCGCCGCTCCATTTCCGTCAGGATGTAATTGGTGGTGCCGTTCAGGATGCCATAAACCGCGGTAAAGTTTTCGCCCGCCAACCCTTCACGCACCGCGTGCAGAACGGGCGTTCCTCCGGCCACACACGCTTCGATGCCCAAACCCACGTTGTGCGCGCGGCTGCGCTCAACCAACTCCGCGCCGTGCTCAGCCACCAGTTGTTTGTTGGCCGTCACCAGGTGCTTACCCGCATCCAACACCGCAAAGGCAATAGCGCGGGCCGTGGAGAGGACACCCACCAATTCAACAACGATGTGAACTTCCGGGTCGTGCACAACTTTTCTCCAGTCAGAAGTTATCTTGACCGGTTGGCCTAACCAGGAAAGGTCGCGCTTATGCACGCTGCGTGAGCAGATAACCTTGAGTTGGAGATTGCATCCAAGCCGCCGCTGGATTTCGCGCCGGTGCTCCGCCAGAACTTTCAGCGTGCCGGTGCCTACGGTCCCCAGCCCGATCACCCCCAGGCCCAGGGTGCGCACCGGGCGTGCGGAATTGGCAAAGCGAATTCGAGGTGAAGGATTCATCAGTGCATTCCAATTGAGAATAGAGGTTCTTATTCACTTTGCAATGAAGCGGCTCAAATGGCAAGGAAAACAACTTGAAGGAGTGGGGTGATTCGTAAGGGGCAGGAAATAGCGGCAGCTCTAAACCGCCATTTGGCGAGGTAAATTTAAGACTGTGCCCATCAACCGACTCTGCGGCCGATTACGCAGTTATGCCTCCGGGTGTCAGCAATGGAACCCCCGATCAGGAATTCTGCTTCCCTTCGCTCCTTGGGGGGAGTGGGTACAATTTCCCCCCTCATTGCGCCTTGAAGGATCATCCTTCGAGGTGGACAGAACAATTTCCTGCTGGAATGAGCTCGCCGGAGCCGCAGGCGCGGCCCCGGCGATGGTTTGCGATTCTACTACTTGGTTCCGGCCTTCTTGGCGGCGGGTTTCTTTGCCGCGACAGGTGCTTTCTTGGCTACTGATTTCTTGGCAACCGGTTTCTGTTCTCCCAGCAGCACATTCAAGTCGTCAGAGTTGTAAGGGAAGAAGCGCTGCGAGGTTTGCCCCGTGGTGCTCAGGCGAACGTCCACGCGGCGGTTGTTCGCCATTCGGAAGGCAAGGATATTGTGTTCCACGCGCTGGCGATCTTCCGGCGTGACATTGGGATTCTGGGCCGTCAGATCTTCGACTTCTTTGTCGGTAAGGTTATGTTCCTTTCCGAAGGCTTGCGTCTCAATCTTTTCGGCAGGAATCCCATTTTCCACTAAATAGCTCTTCACTCGATCGGCGCGACGTTGCGAAAGTGCCTTGTTGTACGCCACCGAGGAGCGGAGGTCAGCGTGGGCTCCCAGAATCAACTTAGCCTCCGGCCGAAGCGCCAGGTACTGCTTGAAGTTGGTGACGATCTCTTCCAGCCGTTTTCCCTGACTGGGAACCAGGCCTTCCTGGGGCTTGGCCGCAGTGGGCAGGTTCGTGGGGAAGTAAATGCTGTTAAAGGTGAGCTTGGTTTCAAGAGTGGCCTCGCTCACGGCGGACTGGAGTTGGTCGTTCGAGCCCGTGATATGCAGCGTGGCGGTGCGCGTTTCGGACCCGCCGCAGGCGTTGCTGGCGTGCAGCGTGTAAGTAACAGTTTCATCAATGGGTCCCACGGAAGTCTTGCTGGGCGCAATCGGAATCTCGCGATTGCCACTTGCCCCAACCGAGCCGAGAGGATCCACCGAGACGGTGTCGGCATTCCCGGCGGACCAGGTCACGGTGGCATTTCCCTGTTGGTCAACTTTGTCGCCAACTTTGTGGTAACGGACTTCCGCAGGCGACACGCTCAACGATGCGGGAATCGCGGTGTTAACGGTGACTGTGGCGTCAGAACTGTAAACCCCACCGGCCCCGGCGGCGGTGAATTTATAGTTGCTGCTGGTCTGCTTCGGCTGCACCGTTTGGTCGCCGGAGGCATTTACGGGCGCGCCATTCAGTTCCGTTTTCGCGGCGCCCTCAGAGGACCACGTCAGGCGCGCGGATTCGCCGCAGTTCACCTGTGCCGGAGTAGCAGAAAACTGGCCGGTGACTTTCTGGACTGCCACCTGGGCGCTGGCCGATCCAGCTTTGAATCGCGGCAGCGCTTGCAACTTCTCGCCGCTCGACCAGGTCACGGTTTTGCGCACACCCTTGTAAGCGTCAACCACCACGCGCTGGTTCGCCTGGACATCAACGGTAGTGGTCCAGGGATCACGCTCGCCTTGCGCCACCGTCAATTCATGCTTGCCCGGGGGTACGATCAATTCCTGCTTCCAACTCCACTCATTATTGAATTCGTCGCCATGTCCGACGAAAAATGCCGCTGGGTCTTTGCCATTCAGCAGCACTGCCGCACGATTTGCGCCTTCGAGCGTAATGCAGCCCCACGGCCCTGAAACGGTTCCAGGGACGGCTTGCATGGTGACATCAATTTTTGTGGTCTTATGAGCCTCAATGGTTACAGTGCGGGACTCTGTTTTGTAGCCGTAATTGTACAAATCGATTTTGTGCTGTCCTGGAGTAAGGGTAATATGGTGACCCCTCGACTCCAAAGTTGGTTCACCATCAGCGTAGATGTATGTTTCCCGCGGACTAACGCGGACAATGAGACTTCCTCTCTGTGCCAATACGGGCTGCACGCAGGTCAGCAGCAGGGCAATCGAAGAGAGGAGGAAGGTGAAATTGCGAATACGCATCTGAGTTTCCTCCTTTTGATTTGATACGACTTCCCCGACTTCAAATCTCTGTAACATTCTATTGCATCGTAAGAGATATCTTGTTCATTATATGCGTCAAATTGGTGATTGTCTGTTCAAAAGTGACCACCCTCTCCAAAATGCCCCATGGCATGGGAGCCTGGGGGTGGAGAGCGATAACTGACTTCGGAGCTCCCCCCCAAGGCAGTGTAGGCGCCAAGTGCCGCTGCGGCGCAGCAAGGGATGTTTTCACATATACTCTCAAACCCAACCCTTCCGGCGGTCACCATTCAAACTCAAGGCGCGTGCGGCGGACCGAATACTCTGCGTACGGCGCCACCTGCAACTTGCGCAAGTGATGAGGTTGATCGGTATAAGCCAAGGCGAACGTAAGCGTGTTGTCGCCGGGTGGAAGGTACGGTTCGGGAAGGTAGAATTCTTTTTGCGGGCCGATGGTGACGTAGCGCCCCACGAATTTTCCATTGAGGAAGATAAGGGCATCGCAGTCGGCATCAAAAGTCAGCTTCCAGGGTATCTTCCACAGCTCATCCCACCGCGGCATTTGGAATTTCGCGCGGCACCAGGTAAAGGCGGGAACAGGGGATTGGCGTACGTCGCCGCCGGGAAAGGCAGCGGGCGTCCACGTCCCAGCTTCCGGGTTGATTTCCCTTCCCCGCATCAACGGCGCAAACCGTTGAATCTGCCAAGTCTCCAAGCCTTTGGCGGAGGCAAAATCCGCGCCGATGCCGGCTGATTCCAACCCCTTCAACTCGCCCAGGTTCTTGCCAAAGTTTGGGGCCCCGAAGAGCTCGTAGGAAATTTCCACCACGTTGGCGCCGGGCTGGGCATATTTCGCGAGGGGGAAATCAATCAACGTCTCCGTGTTGGAAGCCTCCGCCACGAACTTGCCGTTCACGAAGACTTTCTTCGCATCATCGGCCCGGGTGGAGATGAACATTTTGGGCTCGCCGCCAAAAGTAAATGGGCTGCGGTACTTAACGTAACCGTAAGGCACCGGCCCCATATCTTCGATGGCATGTGGTGGGCTGGTCACCCAATCGCCCATGGCAGGATCAAATTTCTCCACCCAGGCATCGCCTTCGCTGATGTTGATGGGCTGAGCGGACAATGCCGGAGTGGTCATGTGGACGTGTGCGAGGTGCCAGGGACGATCATATGTAAAGTCGGTCAGTTCGCCGTCAACGCGGCACTTCACCGGCAGCGGCGGCAGCATAACGGCAACCTCGTGCTGCCCGGGAAGGAACTCCAAGTCCACCCAGGCGCGGCTCTTTACCGTGCCCGACGCCGCCAGGCTGTAGGCATCGGTCATGATTGGA
>JARLGN010000104.1 GCA_031292775.1 Acidobacteriota bacterium
CCATTGTCTGTTGCGCCCATGGCGCCAAATGGCGGGGTAAACCCGCCGCTACGAGAGCCTGCCGTAACCACCCCGGGCACTTTGGAAAACGGGGACACACCACGTTCTACTGGTTCCCGCCCCCGCCGCGAACGCTTTAAACTAGGTGAACGTGCCTGCCCCCAGGTTTCCCCCGGGTTTCCCCCGAAACGCAGGACTGAGTTCGCCCTGCGCCAGTCCCCTGTCTCCCTCCTGATCTGAACTCCGCTACTTCTCGGAGCCGTTCAGTACTGAACGGCTTGCGATCCTTTCAGCAAGTTCCTAGATTGTGGGATTTGACAAGCGTCCCATGAAGAGGATGGCCCCGGTGGAGTTGTGGACGATCATGAAGAGGAATGGATGGTCAGCACGGAAGACCTGCTTCCTTTCCAAGTGGACGCTCTTGGGGGCCATGATGACGGCCGTCGCGGCCGCCGCTTCACTGCCCTCTTCGTTCACCTCGATCCGGGCTTTGTGCAGGACCTTGCCGATATAGAGGTCGGGCCGGCCCGTCATGCCGGAGAAATCCGCGAGCTTTTCGCTGAATGCATCGGGCATGCCCATCTCCGCAAGCATGCCACCGAGGCCGTAGCCGGCTTCCAATTTAAAACGGGGCAGAAAGATGTCCACTTCCTCGGAGTACATGTCGACGCAAAGCTGCCGAATAGTGTCGAGCGAGAGGCTCTTGCTGAACTTTTCCATATCACCATCGGGCAGGATGGCAATCATGGAGAGATCGTCGCCTGCATAGGGCAGTTCAATGGCCGCCACACCGTTTTCATGCACATAGCGGAAGCGCCCGGTCTGCGCCATCATGGGCACCTGAACTTTGACGGAATCGTTGACCTTGAAGGGTGCGTCTTTGGTTGCCGCTGCTTTGAAGGGCGAGGCCCATTTCCCCTTGAAGTAGATGGCGTTGGTCAACACCAGCGGTGTATCCGGATTGATGGCCCCTTTCGGGATCAGGTCGCGAATCATCTTCGCGGTGTGGTCTTCAACCCAGGTGTTGATTTCCACGCGGGCTCCTTCCGTGTTACCGGCAAAATCTACGGGTTTCAATGCGCCGCCGTAGAATTTGCCGATGACGTTGAGAAAGGGCAATTCAAATTTGTAGCCTTTCTGTCCCCAGAGGGCGTTAGCCACATCCAGTTTGTAGTGTTTGCCGGGCCCTGCGCTGGTGGCGGCCAGCAGCGCGGAATAGCCTGCCTGCCGATCCGCATCGGGCAGATTGAAATGCAGGACGGCGGCCATCTGCTTGCGTGTGTTGTTGCTGCTGCCTTCAAAGGTCATCGCCAAAGCGGTGGAGATGCTGAAGGGCGAGACGAAGATGTTCTTGCCGGTGTCTTGCGCGTTGATTTTCGCAGAGAGATTGATTGCAAATTGGTTGTTGGAATCTACCACTGCGGATAGGTTGTTCCCGTTCGCAGTTGCGCTCTGGG
The DNA here is from genome assembly GCA_031292775.1 of Acidobacteriota bacterium. Taxonomy (GTDB): domain Bacteria; phylum Acidobacteriota; class Terriglobia; order UBA7540; family UBA7540; genus Bog-366. Next base: position 1,458 of record JARLGN010000104.1, read on the forward strand.
CAAGCAACCCGGGCGCGCCAGTCAGCAATAGAATTGTGAGAGCCAAAATCAATGATTTGAATTTGAACAATGAAGCCATGAATAATCTCCCTATTAAAAAGCGGGTGTTGAGCTACCATCTGAAGAAGCGATCCGCGCAACAGATTATCGCCGCCCTCGCCGGGAAACAAGATAATCCCAGGCGCCGCGCCCTCCGGGCTCCACGAAAACGCAGAGCTGCGCGCTGCATTGCAATATCGTAAATTCTTGTTTTTTTGGCAAACAGTTTCGTTTAAATGTTGAAAGTGTTAGGTCGAGAGAAGAGACCCCTCATCCGCTTCGTACCTCAGCACCTTCTCCCCTGGGAGAAGGTTGGTAATTAAGCCATCCTCTCCGAGGGAGTCCGTTTCAAAACTAGGCATTTCATACTTTTGCACAGCGTAAGTCATTGAATATTCGTTCAAGAAACCGTGATTTTGCCAGTTTTGAAACAGCCTCGAGGGGAGAGGGTGGCGGCCATGCGCCGGCGGGTGAGGGGTCACTTCGTCCGCCCGCAAAAACTTGCTTGCGACTCCGCCGCACTGCGCTACACCGCTTGCCCCCTCTTCAAGATGGGGGGGATGCGGGGGAGGCCCGTGGACGGGTCGGCGTAAGAACATTCATCGTTCCGCGGGCGGCTTTAGTGTTTTCAGGATCGCGTCCAGGAAGAAGCCTTCAGGTAGAGAGCCTTCGACATGGGCGTCCCCATTGATGATGGTCCTGGGGACGGCGAAGACGCGGAATTTTTCAGCGAGGTCCGGGAACTCGGTGGCTTCAATTCCGTCAGCGCGGACAAGGTCACTTTCCATGGCGAACTGGTAAGCCAGGCGCACGGCCGGCGGGCAATGAGGTCAAGTGGGGGTGGTGAACACTTGCAGGTGAAGCGGCTTACTGAGTTGAGCCAACTTCTCGCGGCTTTCCGGCTTTAACCCTGAATCACCCTTGGAAACGGCCACGATCGCGTCGAGTAGGGCGGCGAACTCGTAACCGGCGGGCAGGCCATAAAAGCGAATGCCATAATCCGTGCCGTTGCGAATGACGGTGGCGGGCACTTTATCGATTGCGTATTCGGCGACCTTCTCCTTGTCGATCAGAAAATCGTAGGCCTCAAGTGAGATCTTGTCGTTTATTTGCGCCAACTCTTCAAGCAATTGCCTGGCTTCGCGGCCGTATTCAAGATTCTGTTCCTGGGTAAAATGAACCAGCTTGACCGGATTTGCCATCTCCTCGAGCCTTTCGCGGACTTCCGCCACATCCGCATCGCAAAGCAGTCCCATGGGTTCTCCTTGATGATTTACGTTGAGGATTTGCGGACCAAATCGCGATGGTCCACCAGGCCCCAATACCGTGCACTTAAGCAGTTTCAGGGCAAGAAGTGGAAATGGTCAAGGGGTGACCCCCTCACCCGTCCTGCCCCGGCTGGTGAAAACGCCGGATGCAGGCCACCCTCTCCCCCAAGGGGGCGAGGGAAGTAAATTCAAATTACCTCTTCCGTCCTCCCGTTTTGGGGGTGAGGGGGTCGAGTCGCGCCCCGTGAGCTTAAGTGAACAGTGTTGCCACCAGGCCCCCTGCTATTTCAGATGCGGGACAAAGGGAAGAGGTTCGGGAGATGCGGGGGCAGTCGGCGGGTACGGGCGGTGCGCGCCTACCTGACGGTAATCGATAGAATCCCGAAAACGGTGACGATCGGCGCGTTGGTGTTCCGATCACCTTGGCCACTCTGGCGGTCGGATGGGCTTGTCTGGCCGGGGTGAAGTAACTGCACCTTATCGGCCCATCAGAGTGTAAGTCTCCTCAGTGAAGTTGCGGGAGTCGCACTCGGCCTTCGCCACCTTGAGTGTAATACCGTGTATTCGCGCCACGTAATCAGTTACGCCCCATCCCCAGATCGAGAACAGTATTGTGGAACCCTGCATCCGGTACGGAAAGGCGTCCCCGTGGGTCTTACTCTCTTGCGCTGAGCTTTCGGCCTTCGCGGGTGGGACGTTGGACATAAAACCAAACGTCGTGACGCTGCCGTCGGCAAAAAACCTCACCCAAGACGAGGACCCAGTGCTCGATACACTCCCATACAGTCCGTCGATGCCCTTGCCGATTGGTTTCGCCGCTCCTGATCCTCGCGCTTCGACCGTGGTCTCGTTCCCTTCCGTTACCGTTACGTTGCGCAGAATCGCCGCTTCGCCCGGCGCCGCTACTCGCACGGCATACGAACCGGCGGAGAGATCAGGCCATGTGACCTCGCCTTGGAAATGCACCGTCGCCACACACTTATCGCCAAAGTAGACCTTTGCGCCCGGGGTGGCGTGCAGACGGAGACCGCCGTTCGAGCCCTGCAACTGAGCCTGGATTGGCGTCTCCTGGCCAGCGGATGCGGAAGCGCTTCCGTTCCAATCGTTCTTGCCCGGCGCCGTCACACGCATCAGGTGACTCCCTGGCGCCACATCCGCAATGCCGAGCTTCCCGCCAGCGTCGATTTTTCCCCGGCTCACATTATCCAGAAAAACTTCCGCCCCGGGTTTCGAATTCACCACGATCATTCCGGGCAGATCGACGAGGGCCGCGGAAATTTTTTGCGCCGTTCCCGGAGCCACGGTGACGGACTGTTCGAAATCATGCTTCGTGGCCACCGTAATGCGCACGTGGTGATCTCCGGGCTTGACCTTCTCCACTGTCAAATTGCCTCCAGAGTCAGCCCGGCCGGCGAGGGCACCGTCAAGATAGATTTCGGCATAGGGAGAAGTGGTTACTTCCAGGTTGCCGGGAATAGTCCCGCCGGCCTCACGGACTGCGGCAACCAGCGCTTCGTCTGCGCCCGCCACACGCAGGGTTTCGAGGTACTTCTCGTTGGGAACGAAATCGACGCCGCGCTGCTTCACGAGTGCGGTAGCACGCTCCGCGGGCACACCGCCCGCCACGAGTTGCACCACCTGCTGTTGGTTCATGGGCTCCGCTTTGGGCGGACGCAACGCGCGGATCAGCACGTCCTGCGCGCCCGCCTTCTGCAGAGCCTGGATATAGTCATCGGTCGGGTCAAAATCAACGCCCCGTTCTGCAATCGTCTTCGCCAACTGAGCATTGTCCATGCCCGCCTTGACCAGGGTCATCACCTGGTCCTTGTCCAAAGGCTGCGGCTTCGCTGCCGACGGAGCTTGCGCGAATCCCCAACTCGTAAAAATCAAAATCCATAAAAGTGCGGATAACCTCACGGCCACCTCCCCAACAAACACCCCATCGGCCAATTGCAGGGTGCCGATTATACAGAGAGAGGACACAGTTATAAACCGGAATATGGTCACTTAGGGGAAGGACTGCGAGAACATCGACACAAAGTCGGCTCGCGTGCCTCCTTCAATATTTGCGCGTGGAAATTGACCTTGCCAGCGAGATGTAGGGCGCAGATCTTGGAGAGGATACGGTCAAATTCCGGACCGGGACTAACCCCCAAGGCATAATGACCGTCTTAAGAAACCCCTCGGGCGGTCGGCACGTGACGGAAACGACCTAATGTAGTGGGATTTCCAGGCTAACTTTCCGCTTCCGCGTCGAATCCGAACTTCTTCATCTTATAGCGCAGCGCGTCGCGGGAAATGTCGAGCAGTTTGGCAGCGTGGGTCTGATTGCCTGCCGTTTGTTTCAGCGCCAGGCCCACCAGTTCGCGCTCCACTTCTTCCAATGACGTGCCCTGCTTGGGAAGTTCGAGTACCGGGATCATTCTTCCCGATTGGGTTGGGCGCCAAGATGCGGCAGTGCTGCTGACCATCAGCGGAGTGTCCGTCGATTCACTTTCCGGAGGGCTCACCGGCATGGAATTATCGTATCCAAGCGCCTGGCCGGAAACTTGAATCGGCAGGTAGGTGGGACGGATGTACTCTGACTCCTCCAGGATCATGGCGCGCTCCACGGCGTTCTTCAACTCGCGCACATTTCCCGGCCAGTCGTGTTGCAGAAGAAGTTCGCGGGTCTCTTGCGTGATCCCTTTCACGGCTTTCCGGAAGCGGAAGTTATAACGTTCGATGAAGAATTCGACGAGGGGAAGGATGTCTTCCTTGCGATGCCGCAGCGGTGGAATGAAGATGGGGATGATGCTGAGCCGGTAGAACAAGTCCTGGCGGAAGGTCCCCTCGCGCACGCCTTGCTCCAGGTCGCGATTGGAGGCCGCGATGACGCGAATGTCCACGCCGATATCCTTCACCCCGCCGATTCGGCGGATGGTCTGATCTTCCAGCGCTCGCAGCAGTTTTGCCTGAAGATACGTGGATAGCTCGCCGATTTCGTCCAGGAAGAGCGTACCGCCGTCGGCAACTTCGAACAGCCCTTTCTTTTGCGCCTTGGCGTCGGTAAACGCTCCGCGTTCGTGTCCGAAAAGCTCGGCTTCCATCAGGGTTTCAGGAATGGCCGAACAGTTGATGGTTACGAACGGCTTGTCGTTGCGGGCGCTGTC
>JARLGN010000105.1 GCA_031292775.1 Acidobacteriota bacterium
ATAACTTAAGGAGCCAAGCTGCACGGTGGTGGCAGTCGACGACGACGAAGAGCTGGCCGTGGAAGGCGAGAAAGCCACGGCGCTCGCCAATCCCGGCGTAATTGTTCCACTGGAGGAAATCGTGGCGGGCGTCAGCCCCAAATCGCGAATGCGGTCGCGGTCGGCTTCCACGATCTCAATTTCAATCAGGATTTCGGCCTTGCCCCGGTCCAGGTCATGCACAAGTTGCACCGCCGCTGCGACTTTGGCGGGCGTGTCGCGGACGATAATGGCGTTGGAATCCGGGTTGTCAATGATCCTTTGCAAACCCAACACCTGCTTAAGTGCGGTGGTGATGGCCGTGCGCTCAGCCGCCGCCTGGGGATTAGAGAGGTAAATGGTCTTCACAACCTCCTCGTCATAATCCCGCCGATTATTCGGGTTGTCAGGAATGACCAGAATGGTGTTGGATGTTTCCGCTATCCAAAAGCTCTTGGTCTGGTGCATCACAATCCTGAGCGCGTCCTCCACCTTGACGTTGGTGAGATCAATAGCAATAGGGCTGGGCCGAAAGTCCGCGGCGAAAACCACATTGAGACTGGCCAGCTTCCCCAAAGTTTCAATCACCCGGCGGCTATCTGCACTGATGCGAAGATGGGCAAGGGGCTCCTGGGGAAGGGGCTGAAGTTGGTTGACCGCCGCGGAACCCGATGGTTCGTGGGGCTGAAGAGCTTTTTGGATGGCGGTGTCGCGTTCTCGCTTCGACGCCGCCTGCCTGGCAAGCAATTGGGATAGTTCCTTAACCGCGCCCTCATTGCTGGGATCAATGCCAGCGGCCTTTTGGAATTCTCCGGCGGCGGCTTCCGTCCGCCCCTCTTTCAACAGACGCCGGCCGTTCTTGAGATGGAGCAGGGACGCCTGGGTGCGGGCCTGCCTCTCGTGGAGAAGGTACAACGCATTCGAAGGGTCGGACTGGATCGCCTTCTCGTAATTCACCAGCGCCGAATCCCAATCTTTTTGCAGTTCGGCTTTGTGGCCTTCGCGGAAAGCAACGTTGCCTCCAGCACAAGCGAGGGTGGCCGCGAGCGCGCATAATCCGCAAAAAACGCGAACCTGTTTCATTTTTATCATCCAATCATTCACCAGGGTGCTTTCCTAAGCTCAATACTGCTCACTTTGCAACCGATTTCCGATGCGCATGCGCGAAGCGCCTTGGATTGCGGTGGTAGCAGCTACCGCCTTCCGCCTTCGGTCCATACGGCAATCGCCCATGAGACGCAGGGAAAAAGTCGAGGAAGCGCGGACCTAAAGTAGGGGCAACCCTCGTGGTTGCCCTAGGGCGGCCACAAGGGCCGCCCCTACGACATCCCTCGCCCCCTTGGGGGAGAGGGCCGGCAACCGGCGTTTTCATCAGCCGGGGCGGGACGGGTGAGGGGGTCGCCTAGGAACCGATTAGCACCTAACGTCCTCAAACCCATTAGGTGAACAGGCTCGCCCCGCGACCGGATTCCTCATCCTTGAGGTGGTTCGGGAGGACCGGCCGGAGGCGCTCCCGGCCCTGCTTCGGGAGGTTCATCCGGTCCTCCATCGGGCGGCCCGAACCCTGGCCCCGGTGGGGGACCCTGGGGGCGCAGGTCGCGTAGCAATCGGGCTTGTTCGGCGGTCAAGATGCGTCGCACGGCCAGTACTGTTTGCATTTGGGATTTTTCCAGGCGGCCACGCGCTTGGGTTACTTTGTCAATCTGGGCGAGTATCTGTGCCTCATCGGGGGGATCTGTTTCCATTTGGTACCGCAAAACGGCGTATTGCTTTTCCAGGTCGGCGCGCAGATCGATTTGCTGGATTTGGCTATCATGGGCGATTTTCCCGGCTTTCTGGACTTGGTCATCGTTAGCATGGAGTTTCTGCACGAGAGCGGGATCCTTCCACCAGAGTATTCCCACGCCGGGGAACATGCCCAGCGGACTATCCGGGGGTGGGATCGTCATCGTAGTAGGCGGACCTTGGCGGGGGTCACCTGAGGGCGGAAAAGACTCCTGTGCCATGGCCTGCCCACAAAGCGCGATGGCGAGGGTGAAACCGACAATAGTTGTTTTCATTACATTAGCCTCCTTTGTTCAATCTCATTTGAACCCGGCCACGTAAAGGCAATGTGTGGATGGAAGAGGGAATTGTTAAGCTATGGTAAAAGTTGGCCGATGCGCTTATGTCCCAGTGCTAAAATGCCCGCTGGTTGACTATGTCAGCACAACGCGACAATCCCGCAGGCTCGCCTGTTCCAATTCTCATCGTGGATGATGACGTAAAGCTTTGCCGCCTCATTCGTGAGTATCTGGAACCCCTCGGGTATGAAGTAACCGCTGCGCACACGGGGCCGGAAGGTCTGCAGGCGGCGGAGCAAGGGCCGTTTTCCGCCATCATTCTTGATGTGATGTTACCGGGGATGAACGGCTTCGACGTCCTTCGCAGCCTGCGCGCCAAGTCAAACGTTCCAGTGTTGATGCTGACGGGCCGCGGCGAGGAGGCCGACCGGATCGTGGGTCTTGAACTCGGCGCGGACGATTACCTGCCCAAGACGTTTTCGACGCGGGAATTGCTGGCCCGTCTCCGCGCCACGATCCGGCGATCCAGCGTCACTCGGGAGCAGGCGGAAGCCCGCGAGCCAGAAGTCTTGGTGGGCAACCTCAGCATTGATCCGGAGGCGCGTCGCGCCAGGCTGAGTGGTCAAGCTCTGGCGTTGACGGCTGTCGAATTTGATCTCCTGCTATCGTTGGCCAAGGCAGCGGGCCGGATCAGAACTCGCGAGCAGCTTCTGAACGAAGTTGCGGACCGGAATTTTGATGTTTTCGACCGGTCGATCGACGTGCATATCTCCTCTTTGCGCAAAAAGCTCGGTGATGATTCCAAGTCACCCAAATTCATCGTTACGGTGCGCAGCGCCGGTTACATGATGCGCAAGCCGGATTCGGAAGGGCTGGTATGAAAGCGCGCGTCTCCATCTCCGTCAAGATTATGCTGCTTTCCTTCTTAAACCTCCTCCTGCTGGGGCTGACCTTTGCGATCTTTGTCCGCGTCCAATACCGTTTGGATTTGAGCTCGCTGCTGCTTTCCCCGGGGCGTGACCGCGTCCTGGCTGTGTCGCGGCTGATTGCTCTGCAATTGCCAAACACTGAGCGAAGAGATTGGGACCGGCTGCTGGCAGGCTACACTTCCTCGACACACGCCTCGGCGTCCCTTTTCGACAGACACGGAATTCAAATGGCCGGCCCTCCCGTGACTTTGCCACAGACAGTGGTCGAGAAGGTTCGCTTCGATCAAGGTCCACACCCGAGGCCTCCAGGCATAGACCCAAGAGATGGGGCCTGGCAACCGCTCGCTGAGCATGGCTCCCATTCCATGAATAGTGCCCCGGGCTCAAATCTCCCCGACGGCAGATGGCAACCTTCTTCTGACCACCCACCGCTGCCCCCCGCATTTCCCGCCTTCCTGATCAGGACCAGCATCCCCACTCGGTACTGGGTAGGCGCTCGCGTTCCCATCTTCGATCGATCGGCGATGAGGCCGGATGATGCCACGCTGGTGTGGATGTTCCCGTCGTTGTGGACGAATCCGTTCTTTTTCGATTACACGCCATGGCTGGCGGCGGCCCTGGTGGTAATTCTGGTTTCCGCTGCCTGCTGGCTGCCTCTGATTCAAGGTCTGACGCGCTCCATTTCCCAACTCACGGCGGCCACGGGGGCGATTGCCGAAGGCAAACTTGAAACCCGCCTATCCCTGCGGCGCCGCGACGAACTCGGCCAGTTGAGTGAAGCCATCAACCGCATGGCGGAACGCCTCAGCGATTTTGTACACGGCCAACGGCGGTTTCTCAGCGACGTGGCCCACGAACTTTGCTCCCCCATCGCACGGATTCAAGTGTCACTGGGAATCCTGGACCAACGCGCCCAGGGCAATCAAAAGGAATATGTTGAGGGTGTACAGGAAGAAGTGGAGCACATGTCAGGACTGGTGAACGAATTGCTGCTCTTTTCCCGTGCGCAGATCAATGCCGCCGACACTCCCTTGACCCACGTGAATCTGGCGGAAATCGTACGCCGTGTTCTCAATCGGGAAGCAGGTGAAAGCGCCCACGTTGAAGCACACGTTGATGGGCGTTTGGAAGTCCTGGCCCAACCGGAATACCTCTTTCGGTCACTCGCCAATGTGGTGCGCAACGCCATTCGCTACGCGGGAGAGTGCGGCCCCATTGTGATCTCGGCGCAGGAAAAGGGCGGGGTGGTTTCAATCACGGTCGTCGATAACGGTCCGGGCATCCCCGAGGCAGAGCTTGAAGCGGTCTTCAAACCCTTTTATCGTCCCGAGCTGGCGCGCCAACGGGAGACCGGCGGCGTGGGTCTGGGCCTGGCGATTGTGCGAACCTGCATCGAAGCCTGCGATGGCATCGTCAAATGCCATAATCGCTCGCCTAAGGGGCTTGAAGTCGAGATCAAACTCCCTATTGCGCAACCGTAACCCGCACAAAATTCCCCCATCGTGATTTCATCCGCCGCGAATCGCAACTTCAGGCTAGAATGAATAGATATGGTTTCCCTGTTTGGTTTCGGCGATAAGGATAAAGAGAAAAAACCCGGCTTCATGGAACGGCTGAAGAAGGCCGTTGCCTCCACCAAAGCCCAACTGGTGGAACGGATCGAAGAGATTGTGGAAAGCAAGCCGACCCTGGACGAATCGGTGCTCGGCACGTTGGAAGCAACACTGATCACCGCTGAACTGGGAGTGGGGACCACACAGGAAATCCTGGACCGGCTGAAACAGCAAATCCGCCAGGGTAATATGCGGGAGACGTCGCAACTGCGCCCCGCGGTTGAACAGCGAATCCGGGCGATACTGGCAGACCACGGCGCGGGCACAATCGCACCCAAGGCCACTCAGCCGCCGCCCGGCATGCCCCACGTGATCTTTGTGGTGGGTGTGAACGGCGTTGGCAAAACCACCAGCATCGCCAAGCTGGCCCACTTCTTTCAGCAGCAGAACCTTCGCCCGCTGCTCTGCGCCGCTGACACTTTCCGCGCCGCCGCCAACGAACAGTTGGAGATTTGGGCGGGACGGCTGGGCATCGAGATGATCAAGCAGAAATCCGGGGCGGATCCGGCAGCGGTGCTGTTTGACGCCCTCGCCGCAGCCAAAACTCGCCACCCCGACGTGGTAATCGTAGATACGGCAGGCCGCCTGCACACCAAGGCCAACCTGATGGCGGAACTCGGCAAGATGTGCCGCATCGCCGCGCGCGAAATCCCCAATGCTCCGCACGAAGTGCTGCTGGTAATTGATGCCACGACCGGGCAGAACGGGCTGCAGCAGGCGAGGCAATTTGTGGACCACGGTGGCGCCACCGGTATCATCCTGACCAAGCTCGACGGCACCGCCAAGGGCGGCGTGGTTGTCGCCATCGCGCGCGAGCTCGGACTACCCATTCAGTTTGTCGGCGTCGGCGAAAAGATTGACGACCTGCTACCCTTTAATCCCCAGGAATTTGTGCAGTCGCTTTTCGAAGCATGACCCAACCAATCCTATGAGTATTTCAACAGTCATTTTCGATTACGGATGTGTGCTCAGCTTGGTGCCGAAGCCCGAGGATTACGAACCCGTGCGCAAGGCAATCGGCGCGGAGCCCGGAGTCTTTCAGGATTTATACTGGCGGAATCGCGAGGCGTACGATCTTGATACACTCGACATGGCAGCTTACTGGCAGGAGGTTGGCCGCTCTATCGGCGCCACTTTCTCACCCGAGCAAATCCATAAGATGGCCACGCTGGACTGCCATATCTGGGAGCGAACCAACCCCGTCATGATGGAATGGGTTCGCGCGCTCCGTGCGCGCGGAATGAAGACGGCGATCATTTCCAACATCTCGCGATTTGTAGGCGACTACCTTCGGCGCACGGCCCCCTGGGCTAAACTCTTCGACCATCTCTGTTTTTCCGGCGAGTTAGGAATCGGGAAGCCCGGCCCCGCGATTTATAACGCCTGTCTAAAGGCTTTGGGCGTGCCCGCGGCGCAGACCTTGTTTATTGACGACCGGGAGGTCAACATAGTGGCCGCGCGCGCCGTGGGAATGCATGGCATCGTCTTCCACACGCCGGAGCAGCTACAGCCGGAACTTGAGCCCTACGGACTCGCTCCGTCTCTGGCAGAAGCCACGGCGAGAATATCGTAGCGTGGGTGGGTACCCGTAGTTGAGCCCAAACGGGGATCAATAATGAGCACGAATTTCAATCCTGTAGCAGGCAACCCGCAGCCGCGCCTACACCTCTCAGAAAGTTGTAGAATACCAACACTATGCGGAAAACAATCTCCCTTCTCCTGGCTCTAATCGGACTCTTCGATTCCCTCTACCTTCTCTGGACTTACACTTCCCCTTCCCGGCCGATGGTCTGCCTGGGAACCGGCTGCGACGCCGTGCGCGCCAGCGTTTATTCTCATTTTCATGGCGTCCCAATGCCGGTGTTTGGCGTGGCGGGCTACGTATTGATCGCACTGCTTATTATTGCCGAGTCGCTTGTCTCCCCGGCTTTGGCTCTCGAGGCCCGCTACGCGCTGGCGGGCGTTACGACGTTCGGATTTCTCTTTTCGGTATACCTCGAATATCTGCAAGGGTTCGTGATTCACGCTTTCTGCGCGTGGTGTGTGACCTCAGGGTTGACGATGACGGCTCTCTGCGCCCTGGCCATTTATGACGTCCTCCACCCGGTTGCGGTGGATGATCCACCGGCGCAACTCTCGCAGGTGCGCAGCTACTTCACCGTAAGCGTACTGGCATTGCTGATTGGCGTGCCCGCGTTTTACCAGCTTTCCACGCACGGAGAAGCGCCTCCACCACCGCCACCCGCGCCCACCGAGACCACGGCCAACAAACTCGTGCGGCCTGATAGCCATGTGACCGGAAATCCGCAAGCAGCTTTGACCGTGGTCGAATTCGGAGATTTCGAATGCCCGGTTTGCGGACGCGAGGAAGAGGTGGCGCGGCAGATTCGAGCCAAGTACGCAAACCAGATCCGCTTTGTATTCCGGCAATTCCCTTTAATCCACACCCATCCATTTGCGGAGCGCATGGCGGAAGCATCGGAATGCGCGGCCGAACAGGGGAAATTCTGGGAAGCCGTGGACAAGATATACGAACACCAAAGCGATTTGACCGAAGAAGCATTGAAGCGTGACGCTGCCGAAATCGGATTGGATTCGGGCAAGTTCGGTCAGTGCATGGCCAGCGGAGCTACGGCCGCACGGGTCGAACGGGATCGCCAGGATGGCTTGGCCCTCGGGGTAAATGCCACGCCCACTATTTTCATTGGCCACCAGGTGATATCGGCTTCGCCGGACTTGGACGAATTCTCACGACTCATTGACCAGGAACTGGCAGGACAAGTGAGTGGGATACCCCGCGATACGCCGCCAATCCCCGAAACTCCCCCCATTACCACGCCGGGAGAAAAAGGGACACAAAGTCACAATAAGGCTGCAAGTGCTACACAGAAACCTGCGCCTGCCAGCTCCGGACCCGCATCGTCGTCGTTCGGATTATTAGGTTCCTCCCCCGGCGGTGCACTTTCGGGCTTTCAGTCCGGGATAACCTGTAGTGACGCGGATGCCGCAAAGAAGCAGCCGACGTTGATTCATACCCCCGAACTGCGTGAGCTTCTGGCGGGAAATTCCAAACCGCTGCTTGTGGACGTTCGATTGGCCAAGGAATACGCCACAGGCAAGATTCCCGGCGCGATCAACATTCCCGTGGACGACATGCCGAAGCGCTTCGGCACCCTGCCCAAGGGCCGTGTGATTGTCTTCTACGAAGGCGGGAAATCCAGCGGGGATGTCTGTGCCTCGGGCCGCGCCGCTGGCCGGGTACTGCTGGAGCATGGCTATGCCTTTGATCAAGTGAAGGTCTATCAGGATGGCCTCGCCGGCTGGGAAAAATCCGCACTCGACGCCGGCAAATGAACCATCCGGAATCCAATTCAATTTTCGTAACGGAGGCGTTCAGACGCAGGGGCATGTCCCCATGTTTTTGGACCTCCGTCCCTCCCCCGCGCCTGTGGTTCGGCCGGCCCCATGGCCAAAATTGTTATCAATTCGGTCATTTTATCCACAATACAGGTACACA
>JARLGN010000106.1 GCA_031292775.1 Acidobacteriota bacterium
CCCGGGGATAAATCCATTTCCCATCGCTATGCCATGCTGGCCGCCATTGCCGAGGGCGAGAGCGAGATTCATTTCTTTTCCACCAGCGCCGATTGCCAGTCCACGCTGAATTGCCTGAAGTCGCTGGGTGTGAAGATTGAGCGCAAAGACAATCTGGTGAAAATTGCGGGAGTGGGCATGGACGGTCTGCGCGCGCCGTCGGGGCCACTCGACGCGGGCAATTCCGGCTCAACCATTCGGATGCTTTCCGGGATTCTCTCCGGGCGGCCGTTTCGTACCGTGCTGACGGGCGATGCATCGCTGTCCAAGCGTCCCATGAAGCGCGTAGCTGATCCCCTGATGCTCATGGGTGCGCGCATCAAGACGGCGGACAAAGGCTGCCCACCCATTGAGATTGAAGGCGGCAACCTTAAGCCCATTCGCTACGAAATGCCGGTGGCGAGTGCGCAGGTTAAATCCGCCATCCTGCTGGCGGGCTTGTTCGCCGAGGGCACAACGGAAGTGGTGGAAAAACTTCCCACGCGCGACCACACGGAGATCGCGCTTGAGCTAATGGGCGCGGACATCGGCCGCCACCAACGCACCATCGCCGTGCGCGGCAGGGCGCGGCTGGAAGGGAAGAAGCTATACGTTCCCGGCGATATTTCTTCCGCGGCGTTTTTCGTGGTGGCGGGGCTTATGGTGCCGGGTTCCAACCTGATGCTGCACAACCTTGGACTGAACCCCACGCGGACGGCGCTGCTCGACCTGCTGGTTCCCATGGGCGGGCGCGTCAAAGTGGTGAACCTCGAAATTCTCAACGGGGAATTGTTAGGCGACCTGCACGTTGATTCCAGCCAGCTCGCGGGTGGCGAGATTCCGTCAGAGTTGGTGCCGGGCCTGATCGATGAACTGCCGGTGCTTTCCGTTTTGGGCACTCAAACCGAGCAGGGATTGACCTTTCGCGGTGCGGCGGAACTGCGCGTGAAGGAGAGCGACCGCCTGGCGGCGGTGGCGGAGAATCTCCGCCGCATGGGGGCCGAGGTGGAGGAATTCCCCGACGGGCTGCGCATCCCCGGCCGCCAGAAACTGCATGGCGCGGAGATCGATCCCCACGCCGACCACCGCATTGCCATGGCCTTTGCCGTCGCCGCCCTGGTGGCGGAAGGTACCACCGTCATCAAAGACAGTTCCTGTGTTGATATCTCATTTCCGGATTTCTTCGACACGCTTCAGCGCGTGGCCGATTGAAGGCAGTTATGCCGGGCGGACTCCCAGACTTTCCTAGCCCAACCAGTACTTGCCAAAATTGACCTATGTCATTTTTTGTGTTACTGGCTTGGACTTTGTGGCATGATGAGTCCAGCTTGGACCACTTTTGGCTTAGCCACTACCCGCCCCTTGATGGGGGTCGTTTCAAACAGGATCGGGAGAGCCGGGGCAACGGCCTACCAAAAACACGCCACGGCTCCTCCCGAATTCTATTCGAGCAAAAAACGGGTAAGGTACTGGCTGGTCTAGCGATTTGTTTTCGTGGACATAGCGAGAAGGTAGCGGTATTGTCAGCGGAGTGTCGCTGTGTTATATACGTTGGACGATGGACGTTGCCTAGAGACAGGAATACACTGAGCGGGCGGCCGACGTTGGCAAGGATTGTTGAATCCTGCATCGCGGAGTAGGCGTCGAGCCTTGGGGAAGGGGATCTTACTGCGTGAGTTTCATTAACTTTGCTGCCCGGGAAATCAACTGCAAGATTGTGTATTACGGTGCTGGTCTGGGCGGTAAGACCACCAATCTCCAGTGGATTTTTGACCAAACCCTGGCGAAAACGGGCGGGAAAATGATCTCGCTGGCCACGGAATCCGACCGCACCCTTTTCTTCGATTTCCTCCCCCTCGATCTCGGAAGCATTCGTGGATTCAAAACCCGCTTCCATCTTTACACCGTGCCGGGGCAGGTCTTCTACGATGCGAGCCGCAAGCTGATTCTGCGGGGCGTGGACGGCGTGATATTTGTGGCGGACTCCCAGGAAGAACGCATGGACGCCAACATCGAAGCCCTGGATAACCTGGCTGAGAATATGCGCGAGCACAATTACGACTTCGCGAAGATTCCCTACGTCCTCCAGCTCAACAAGCGCGACTTGCCCAGTGTGCTTCCGGTTGATGAATTAAAGAAGTCCCTGATGAGGAAGAATGAACCGGTTTTTGAGGCCGTCGCCTTTAAGGGAGTGGGAGTGTTTGAAACCCTGAAGGAAGTCGGCCGGATGGTTTTGGCGGAATTAAAAAAGGGCTGACGATTTTGGATTTCCGATTTTGGATTTTGGATTAACACCCGTTCCGTCGTAGCGCCGGCATCCTGCCGGCACCGGAAAACGCTGCTGTCCCGGCGGCGCCCCGAAGAGTAAGTTCGTAGCGCGGACCGCCGTCTTTGCGGTCCGCGTCTTTTCTCGCCATGATGTTACAAACTGTTGTGGTGTAGCTCCGTGTCAAAGTTGCGGCGTCCTTTTCTTTCGGACCGATATTTATTCATCACCGTGCGTCTGCTTCCTCGCCGTACAAAGTTGATGGAGGAGAAACCGCGGACCGCAAAGGCGGCGGACCGCGCTACGCACTTCGAGCATCGGCTGGCCATTGAACAAGATGGCGGCG